>JBBSIK010000086.1:0-8996 GCA_038232115.1 Chloroflexia bacterium | reverse complement strand
TAGGGATTAGCTTAGTTCCCTTCCGGCCTCCGGTCCCTAACTCCCAGTCTCTAGCCCCTGGCAAGGAGCTTCGACATGGCTACTGTACAGTACAGTCCTCAGCCAGAGACAGCTAAACCCCGCGCCTCCGGGCTGACCGCACGGCGCACTCCTTTGCGCGTCCGTATGCGCCGTGCATTACCGGCTTACCTCTTTATCTTGCCGGGCATGACGTTGTTCCTGGTGTGGACTCTCTACCCGCTTATCTACTCGCTCTTCATGAGCTTCGCGGAGTGGAACCTCATCAAGCCGAGCCGCTTTATCGGCCTGGACAACTACACAAGGGCGTTGGGCGACCCGATCTTCTGGCTTGCCCTGCGCAACACCCTTTTCTACGCGGCGGTTACGGTGCCGGGGCAGATGATACTGGGGCTGATCATCGCCTTGCTCCTTGACGCGCCTCTGCGAGCAAAGAGCTTCTTCCGCACGATCTACTACATCCCCGTAGTCACCTCATGGGTGGTGGTATCCCTCATCTTCACCTACCTGTACAACGGCCAGGCCGGAATGATTAACTGGATACTACGCGATGGGCTGCACGTGATCGGCGAAAACATCAACTGGTTGGGCGACCCCCTGACCGCCAACCTCGCTATAGCCAGCCTCGGCATCTATAAGGGGCTGGGGTGGACGGCGGTTATTTTCCTGGCGGGCTTGCAATCAGTCCCGACGGAGATATACGAAGCGGCCTCCATTGACGGGGCGACCTCCTGGCAGCGGCTGCGCTACATCACGCTGCCTCTCATACGCCAGACTACTCTATTCATCCTCGTGCTGCTTACGATTGGCGGCTTCCAGGTCTTTATCTCGGTCTTTATTATGACTGGGGGCAACCCGTTACACCGCACCGATGTGCTACTTACATATATGTACAGCAACGCCTTCAAGCAACTGGACCTGGGATACGGCTCGGCGCTGTCTTACCTGTTCGCTATCATGGTATTCACTCTGAGCATGGTGCAGATACGCGCCCTGCGCCGCCCGGTGCAATACTAAGCGCTGAGTTGAAATTGCCGAGTACAGAATGCTGAGAACGTAGGGGTGTATTGATATGCAAAGACGATTATCGCCGTTTACGAGTTTGTTCTATTATGGTCTACTCATAGCGGGCGCTGTGGTGATGCTCGCGCCGTTCATGTATATGTTGAGCACGTCGTTCAAGACACACGCCTTTGTGCTGGAGTTGCCTCCGCGCTTCATACCGAGCAACCCCACGCTGGACAACTACGTGCAGGCCCTCACCACCAACAACTTTGCGCGCTACTTCTTCAACAGCCTCATAGTAGCCATCAGCTCCACGGCCATTACGGTGATACTGTCGGCCATGCTTGCATACGCCTTCGCCCGCTGGGACTTTCCAGGGCGGCAGTTCCTCTTTTACGCCATGCTCGGCACGATGATGATCCCGACTCTCGTGCTCATTATCCCCCAGTTCGTGCTGGCGAAGAACCTTCATCTGCTCGACAGTCTATGGGGGCTGGTGGTCGTCTACTCGGCGGGCACGGCGTTCAACATGTTCTTGCTGAGGGGCTTTTTCGAGGAGCTTCCGCAGGAACTGTTCGACTCGGCGGTGGTGGATGGGGCCGGACCCTTCACGATCTTCTGGCGCATTGCTCTGCCCCTGGCTCGGCCCGCCCTCGCCGCTGTGACGATCTTCTCGTTTCTCGGCTCGTGGGACGAGTTTACATGGGCGCTGACTGCCATCAACGACCAGGACCTCTACACGCTGCCTATCGCCATACGCCTCTTCCAGCAACAACACGGCACTGAGTGGGGCCTCGTGTTCGCCGCTTCGGTAGTCGCCGTGCTGCCGGTGATAGTCATATTCATCATATTCCAGCGCAACTTTATCAAGGGCGTCATGTCGGGAGCCGTGAAAGGTTAGATAATAGGACACAGAAATGATCCTCTACTTGGGAGTGATATTTTGGAGCAACAAGGCACTGTAACTGGAGTAAGCAACTTATATAACCGCAGTTTAGAATTGATACTGGACAACCAGGCACCGAGCGGCGCGTATGTAGCCAGCCCCACCTTCGCCGAGTACAGATACTGCTGGTTCCGGGACGGAGCGTACATCGCCTACGCTATGGACCTGGCGGGAGACCACGCGAGCGCTGGCCGCTTCTACAGTTGGGCAACCAGGATGGTAGCCAGCCGAGCCGAACAGGTCGAGCGCGCTATCGCCACTGCCCACTCCGGAGGCATACCCGCGCTAAGAGACCTGTTGCACACGCGCTATACCCTGGACGGCGAAACCGGCGCGGGCGATTGGCCCAATTTCCAGCTTGACGGCTTCGGTACGCTGCTATGGGGCCTCGCCAGACACCAGGCGCTCGCCCCCACGCACAAGCTGCTATCGCACACAGCACTGGTAGCTGTGGACTTGCTGGCCCGCTATCTAGCGGCGTTGTGGCGCTTTCCATGCTACGACTGCTGGGAGGAGTTCGGCGATAAGGTCCACACAGCGACGCTAGCGGCTCTTTATGGCGGCCTGAACGCGGCGTCCGACCTGTTAGGCGGCGATGCCTATGCCCAAACCGCCGCCCGCATCAAGGAATTCGTTATGAGCCGGTGTGTGAGCGATGGTGGCCTGTGCAAGTTCGTGGGTAACCCCGCCGTAGATGCCAGCCTGCTCCACGTCGCCACGCCATACCGCCTGCTCTCCCCCGATGACCCTGTGATGCAAAAAACGGTTGCCCGTATTCAGACAGAGTTGCGGCAGGGTCCGAGCGGAGTTCGCCGTTACGCTGAGGACAGCTATTATGGGGGTGGCGAGTGGTTGCTCCTGACGGCCTACCTGGGCTGGCATAGCATCGAGTGTGGGAGACTGGACGAGGCACGGGGACTGCTCGCCTGGGTGGAGGAGCGCGCCGGAGAGGACGGGATGCTGCCGGAGCAAGTCCCGGAGCACCTCAACTACCCGGATATGCTACCTGTCTGGGAGGAGCACTGGGGGCCGGTAGCCTCTCCTCTCCTGTGGTCGCATGCAGCCTATATTACTTTGTCGTGCCACCTGGCCAACTCCGCACATGCAAGTTGACGTTGCGAGCTATATACTATGCCTACAATTGACGATATTGCCCCCGATAAAGCTACTTACCGCCCCGGTGAGACCGCCCACGTCAGCGTTAGTGTAACTAACGATGGAGAGCGCCACTTGCAGGCCCGCCTCAGTCTGGCGCTGGTGAATATCAATGACACGGTGACGGAGATCGAGCAAAAGGTCGGATTGGAGCCTGGAGCCGCAACCACCCTGCTGTTTGACTTCACGCCACCGCCTGCGCCAATGCAAGGCTACGGCCTGGACGCTACCCTCTACGGCGAGGGCGGTAGCGCGCTGGCTCATGCGAGTGGCGCGCTGGACGTGCTGGAGCGTTGGTCGCAGGCCCCTCGCTATGGCTTCCTCTCAGACTTCGGACCTGAGCAGACCGAGAGCGACGTGGAAGCGCGCAGCGACTCGTTACGGCGCTACCACCTCAACGTGGTTCAGTTCTACGACTGGATGTGGCGTCACTACAAGTTGCTGCCGCCCTCCGGGGCCGGCAACGCGTTCACCGATGCGCTGGGCCGCCGCCTCTCACTACGCACCGTGCGTCATGCAACCGAGCGGGTGCAAGCGGGCGGTGGCGCAGCAATGGCATACGGAGCTGTATATGGTGCCGAGCCTGAGTTCGCGGACATTCACCCGGAGCTACGCCTCTACGATGAGGAGGGCAAGCCTATCAGCCTGGCCGAGCTATTCTACATTATGAACATAGACCCCGCCTCCCCGTGGGTACACCTCATCGTGGCCGAGTTCGCGGAGGCGGTGCGCGAGATCGGCTTTGATGGCATACACCTGGACCAGTACGGCTTCCCCAGGACGGCGAGGGACTCGACCGGCAAAATCGTAGACCTGGCACTCTGCTTCCCCAGCTTGATAGACAAGGCCCGCTCGGCAGTGGCAGCCGCGAAGCCTGGGGCGGGCGTTATCTTCAACGCTGTGACCAACTGGCCCATCGAAACGGTAGCCCCCACCAGCCAGGATGCCGTCTATATCGAGGTGTGGCCTCCGTATGAAAGCTACAACGACCTGCGTAACCTGATTAGCGAGGGCAAGCGGCTGGGCGGCGGTAAACAAGTCATATTGGCCGCCTATTTGTCGCCGTTTCTCGATGTCAGGGAAGAAGACGTGCCGCAAGCTGAAGCTGCCGCGCTGCTCTCCACCGCTGCCATAGCTGCCAGTGGCGGCTTTCACCTGCTGTTAGGCGAGCGCAATGGTGTACTATGCGATCCTTACTACCCGAAGTACGCCACGCTACGCCCTGAGTTCGTGCCAAGAATGCGGACTTATTATGATTTCCTGGTGCGCTATGAAGAGCTTATATCGGCCCCTAGTGTAGAGGATTGGAGCCATGAGCAATTAGCAGAGAGCACCTCTGGTGTAGCGTTGAGAGCGCAAGCGGAGCGTGGCACAGTATGGGCAATCCAACGACGTAAGCCAGGCTACCGCATCATGCACCTGCTCAACTTGACCGACCAGAGTGACATAACCTGGAACGCTCTACGCACACCGCCTACGCAGATTACCGATTTTGAGGTGCGACTCGGTGACCTGCCTCCCGTGCAGGATGTGCTGGCTGTGTCGCCTGATACACGTATGGGGAGACCCGTTCCTGTACAATGGCGGCAAGAGAACGGCCTGCTATACGCACGCTTACCACAACTTCACGTATGGACCGTACTAATATGCAGGTTGCAGGAAGGCCATGAGTGATGGGGCTTGCCCACGGCATAGCTTCCCCCGCTTCCATACCGGCCAGACCTTCGCGGTAGCACTTATACTTCGGATGTGGTAACTGTTCAGAGTACGAATATCGGAAAACAGGAAACTCACCGCAGAGGCGCAGAGAACGCGGAGACTACATGGAGACTACGCGGGGGCGTACAGAAAAACCAGTATTAACTCTGCGTTCCTCTGCACCTGTGCGGCGCATTCTTACTTCGCTTTACTCTTACTCTGAACAGTTACCGCAAGCTTTTCTCGAAATGGCAGCATACTAGCGGTTGATCGCGAGCCGTACCTCGATTCCGTCGACTGCGGTTGCCCGACCGAATGTTCGCAGAGCCGTGCATAGCACAGCAATCGCCCGCAGGTATTCATCAAGGACGACATGTTCGTCCGGCGTGTGGTCCAGCGAGGCATCACCGGGGCCGTAAGCAAGAGCAGGGCAGCCCCAGACGGGCGCCACCAGGTTCAGGTCGGCGGTACCCGTTTTTAGCAAGAAACGAGGCGTGCCTCCCTGCTCACGCACAGCACGAGCGAGGGCACGATGGAGAGGGGTGGTGCGCGGACCTGCCCACGCTCCTACCGCGCTGTGGATAGTCAACTCGCACTCGGACGTCTGAGAGGCCAGCCAAGTGCCCGCAGTCTCGGGCCCCATATCGGGCGGCAGGCGCAGATTGATGTCCAACTCAGCCCGGTCGGTCCGGCCATCAGTGCCACTCCTGATGCTCACGAGCGCGGGTAGAAGCCGGTCGAAGGCGCGCTCCCGGCCCACGTTGAACTCGGCTGTCGCCTCAGTGATACGGACCCAGGCATAGCAGGCTCGCTCGGCCACCGTTGCCTCGGCGTGCGCAGAGTGACGCGCCCCCTGCTCAATGCGCAGAGTGGCTCGCAGCGTACCCTTGTACCCCAGCGTTATGCCGTCCCAGCCGCTCGGTTCGCCGATGATGCACAGGTCAGGGCGGTAGTGGGGCAGGACGTAATGCGCTCCATGCGAAGACGAGACCTCTTCCTCCACGCAGCCGATCACCGTCAGCCGCAACGGTAGCTCACCCTCCTGCGTGAGGCGGGCGGCTGCGACGATGAAGGCAGCCAGCGGCCCCTTGGCGTCCACAGCGCCGCGCCCATAGAGGCGGCCACCCTCAACAAGCACCGGGATCTCGCCGGGCACAGTGTCCATGTGACCCAGCAGCACTACTTCCATAGGACCGTCACCTACTGTGCCCACCGCGTTACCCGCGCCGTCCACCGTGGCATCGAGGCCCCATTCGCGCATATGGGCCACCAGAAAGTCTGCCAGTGCTCCTTCCTGACCTGAAACACTGGGGATCCGCAGCATCTCTTCCAGCAGTTCGATTGCCTGGTTGTCGTTCATGTCTCTCTCTTTCGTTACTCGAACAGGTCTGCGCGTCAGGCGAGCACTACCGACAGCTCCTCAACGGCCCGGTCAATCTCGATGTACTCGATGATCAAGGGGGGCAACAGCCGCACGACCGTAGGCCCCGCGTTGAGAGCCAGCACCCCCCGCCCCTGAAGCGCCTTCAGGACAGGAGTGGCGCGCTCCTTTAGCTCTATGCCCGCCATGAGTCCCAGGCCGCGCACCTCGCGTATCCGGCGGCTCGGAATCGAGCGCAGCCGGTTGAGTAGGTAAGCCCCTTTCGAGGCAGCCTGCTCGGGCAGACCTTCGGCCTGGAGCACACGCAGGGTGGCGCGGGCCGCAGCGCAGGCGAGCGGGTTGCCCCCAAAGGTCGAGCCGTGCGCGCCAACTGTCAGCGAGGCCACTCGCGCCCCCAGCGCCACAGCGCCCATTGGGAAGCCCCCTGCGATCCCCTTGGCCAGGCAAAGGAGATCAGGCTCCAGGTTGTAATGCTCAAAGGCGAACATCCGACCGGTCCGCCCGAACCCGGTCTGCACTTCGTCGAGGATGAGAAGCGCGCCGCGCTCCTGGCACAGCCGTTGGGCGCTTCGCAGGAACTCGGCAGTGCCGGGCCGCACGCCGCCTTCTCCCTGCACCACCTCCAGCACAAGAGCGCCCACCTGCTCGTCCACCGCGCCCTCAAGCGCAGGCACGTCATTGTAGGGCACATGGCGAACATGGTCGAGCAATGGCTCGAACGGCTTGCGATAGTGAGGTGACCATGTTGCGCTGAGGGCACCCATAGTGCGGCCATGGAAACCCTGCATGGCCGCAACGATTCCCGGTCTGTCGGTGCTCAAGCGCGCCAACTTGAGGGCCGTCTCGACCGCTTCAGTGCCCGAGTTGCAGAAGAAGATACGGTCGAGTCCACTGGGCAGGAGCGGGGAAAGTTCCTCCAGGAGCAGCGCCCGCTGGTCGTTGGCGAAGATACCCGGGCAACTGATCATCTCACGGGCCTGGGCACTGATCGCTTCCACCAGGGCCGGGTGGCAATGGCCAAGGTTCGCCACTCCGTAAGCCGCCGTGCAATCGAGGTATTGCCGCCCCTCCGCGTCCCACACGGTCGAGCCTCTGCCCCGCACCAGGGTCATTCCCCGCAGACCGTACACCCCTGTGCCGTGCCTGGCTTCGATAGCTTCGTAGTCAGTCTCGTGGTCTATAGCGCCGCCTGTCTCTACAGTGCTGCTGCACATGCCTCTTTCCTTTCGTTCTCGATGACGGTGCCCACGCCGCTCAACGCCGACCGGAGGGGGTCGGCAACGCGGCCATCGGCGATAATCACGCGGTGGACACCCGCCTGCAGAGCCTCAGCGGCCCCGAGCAGTTTCTTTCGCATGCGGCCCTCGGCGCTGCCCACCACCTCGCCCAGCGCGTGCGCGGGCACGTAAGGGATGAGCGTTTTCTCGTCTGGATATCGGCGGAGTAGACCTGGCACGTTTGTCAGGAGCACCAGGGTGTCGGCCTCTAGAGCGCCCGCCAGCAGCGCAGCACCTCGGTCGCCGTCTATGTTGAGGGCCTCGCCGACCGGGCTGACCGCCAACGGTGCAATCACTGGCAGGTACCCGGCGTCGAGCAGTTTTGCCAGGAGCGAGGCGTTAACGCGCTCAGGCGTGCCCGTCCAGTCATCGCGCAAGATCCGCTGGCGACCATTCTCGACCACGCGTATCGCCTCTTTTCGCCGCGCTTCAATCAGCCGGCCATCCAGCCCGGACAACCCGATTGCCTGCACGCTTTCAGCTTGCAGCCGCTCGACCAGTTGGTGGTTGACCAGGGCTGTGGCCATCATGAAGATTTCGAGCGTGCGGCGGTCGGTCGCCCGGCTGGTGTGACCCGACACCGAGGTGACGAAGCGCGGCGGGTGGCCCAGGGCTTCGGCCAGGCGATTGGTCTCGTCCGAGCCGCCATGCATCACCACCATGCGCTGGCCCTCGCGCCAGAGTTGTGCCAGGTCTGCGCAGACGGTAACCAGGTTCACGCTCGCCGCGCCTCCAATTTTCACTACTAACATGCGATCCTCCTGTATTCGCTGGTTATCCAGGGTCCACCGGGAACGTGAAAACTGCCTAGATGGGGTGCAGGCCCGTGAAGCCGAGGCCAGTACGCTCTTCGAAGCCACACATCAGGTTGAGGCACTGAACGGCTGTGCCCGCAGCGCCCTTCATCAAGTTGTCAATCGCTGCGATAGCCACGATGCGGCCGGTCGATTCCTCGAACGCCCATCCAACGTCCGCGTGGTTGCTGCCCATCAGTATCTTCGGCTCTGGGTGGCGGTAGATGCCTGTGCGGTCGTGCACGATGCGCACGAATGGCTCCTCCCCGTATGTTTGCCTGTAGAGCCTCCATAGATCGCGCTCGCTCACCGGCTCGTGCAAAAAAGCCTGGCAGGTGGCCAGCACCCCCCGCACCAACTCTATCGAGGTGATCGAAAGGTAGACGTTGTCAAGCCCCAGGGCAGCCTGGACCTCGGGCGTGTGGCGGTGGCCGACCGGCGCGTAAGAGCGAACGGCACCGCTCCGCTCAGGGTGGTGGCTCGCCTCGCTAGCCTCATTGCCTCCTTCCGACGATCCCACTTTCACTTCTGCGATCACCCCTCGAACCACATCTACCAATCCTGCACGAGCCAGCGGAAGCATCGCAAGATTGACAGCCGTGGCGTTGCAGCCGACCCCGCTCACGTAGTTGGCCTCTCGTATCGCCTCACGGTTAAGCTCAGGCAGCCCGTAGACGAATCGCTCTAGCCACTCGGGCGCGGGATGCGGTTCGCCATACCAG
>JBBSIK010000085.1:0-9053 GCA_038232115.1 Chloroflexia bacterium | reverse complement strand
TAGAAGAGCGATACGGGTTCCCCCGCCAGCACGGATGCGCTCCGCTCCGCCTGTTGCAAGCCAAGATCGCTCAGGCCAAAGCGCGGCAGCCTGCCGTACAGGATGTCGTCGGGGTTATGCACGTCTGTGTGCCTGGCAAAGATTATGACTGTTTGATCTTGTCTCGGCTCTTGTTGTGCGGCTGACTGCCTCAAGATATCTGCTCCATTTAGGACCGAACGAGGTGGTATCAGGCAGCACCTCGTTACGCACTCTTGTCCCTCGTCGCCGGCCCGCCCTTCCTGCCTGTCTGCATAAGCCGACGCATGGCTGTACGCAGAATGCCGGAATCCAGAGGTTTGAGCAAGTAACCGTCCGCACCCATCTTCTTCCCGAACTCGGCCTGGTCTACTACAGAGATGATGAGCACGGGAATGTCTTTTGTGGTGGAGTGGCTCCTCAATTGTTGTAGCACCTGCCAACCGTCCTGCCGCGGCAATATCACATCTAGTGCGATGGCGGAAGGCTGTAGCTCTAAGGCCATCTCAACTGCCTCCTCCCCCGTTTCCGCCATCGCCACCTCAAAGCCCTCCAGTTCAAGCATCTCGCAGATGATCTCGCGCTGGTCGGCGTCGTCCTCCACTACGAGCACGGTGCCTATAGCCGGACGTTGCTCGTGCGTGCGTTCCTGGTCACGCCGCCACCCTGGAGATGTGCGATTTCCCTTGGGACGCGAGGCAAACTCACCTGGCGCTATGGGCAGGCTGAAGCTAAAGGTGCTGCCTTTACCCTCGCCTCCACTGGTAGCCCATATCTGGCCGCCATGCAGTTCAACCAGGCTGCGCACAATCGTCAATCCCAGCCCTGCGCCACCGGAGCGCCGCTTCACGCTCGTATCAGCCTGGTAAAATCTATCCCATATGTGCTCCAACTGGCCCTGTTCCAGCCCCGCTCCACTATCCCGCACTGACACGACTAAACTCCGCGCATCGCTGTCGGGTGGAGGTTCAGCGAATGGCTCTTGCTCGCATAGAGCTGGATCGTTTGGCGCGAGTAGCGATAAATAAGCATCTACCGTGACGGTGCCGCCTGGCGTGAACTTGATAGCGTTCGTGACCAGGTTCTCAATGATCTGCTGAAGCTTTTGCTCGTCGCCGATGACCTTGTTGAGACGCCGGTCTGGAAGCAGATTATGCACTTCCACGCCGTTGTTCGACGCCACGATGCGGATTTGCGCGAGGATAGTCGTGGTAAGCGCGGCTATATCGGCCAGATCACTATTGAGTTGCATCGAGCCGGACTCCAGCTTCGACACGTCGAGCAGATCGTTTATGAGGCGCAGCAGACGGCCAGCATTGGCGCGCACCGATTTGAGCACCTTGCCCTGACGCTCGGCCAGCGAGCCGTGGACCCCGCGCAGCATCAAGTCGCTGTAGCCGATGATGGCGGTAAGTGGCGTGCGCACTTCGTGGCTCACGATGGACAGGAACTCGTCCTTCAGGCGCTCCACCATCTTATCCTGCGTTATATCGTGAAACACAGCAACAGCCCCGTTGATGTGGCCTTCGGGGTCTGTCAGTGGCGAGCAACTGACACGTATGATCGCGTCTTCGCGGTCGGGCCTGCGCACAAGCATTATCTCGCCTGTTACGATCTCACCCTTGAGCGCGCGTAGAGACGGCAACTGCTTCAACTCGAACAGCTCCCCCGTGGCTGTGTAGAGGCCATACTGCTCTGGACGTTGCTGTGGCAGGGAACCCTTGACTACGCCTTGCCCAAGTAGTTCCACACCCGCCGGATTGATCCTGACCAGTTCTCCATGCTCGTCGAAAATAGCCATGCCATCGGCCATGTGGGAAATAACTGTGTCTAACTCCGCCGCACGCGCGCGCGCCAATTCCGCCGACCTCTCCTGGTTGCGACGCGCCGTCACACTCTCCGTGATGTCATGGGCTATAAGCATGAGCACACGTTCGCCCTGCTCGCCCACGTTATCTATGGGCACAGCTACCCAGTTCCAGTAGGTGGTGCCCACAAAAGCATTCTCCGACTGGAACTGCTCGAAGGATACAGGCTCTCCCGTCTCGAAGACACGCTCAAGAAGCTGCGTCATGGCGCGCCCTTGTTCCGAATGGTCACCCGTCGAAATCTCCTTAGCAGTGAGACCCGCAATCGATCCGCCGCTACGATATGGCTCAGGCAGGAACTTGTTGAACTGGCTATTGGCGACCACCACACGCCAGTCGGGAGGCGGGCCAAGCACCATCAGCACACCGGGGAAGTTCTCGATCACTTTTTCGAGGAAAGCTCGCTGGGTGCGCTCAGCTTTTGAGGCGCGGGACTGATCAATAGCGATTGCCGCACCGTTCGCCACCACAGAGGCGAGCTGGACGTCGTTCGGCTTCCAGTGCCTGGGCGAACGGCTGCCCAGGGTGAGCGCCCCAATCGGGGTGCCTTTCATCATAAGGGGCACCGCCAGCACCGAGACACCGCCTTCCGCAGTGTGAACGGGAAACTCCGCCGCCGGTAGATCGGGTGACGTGCCGATCCCTTCGAGTAGTACCGGCCCACGCTCCTTCATAATGCGCCCCGTCGTGCCGATGCCCTTGCGATAGGCAAACTGCTTGTAGGCATCTGTACAGTAGCCGTCCATGGCGAGCCACTGCCGGGTGCCGTCCTCGTCTACGGTCGTGAGGTTGGCGTAATCGGCTCCCAACACGCGACGCACGCCTTTCACAACCGAGTCCAGCAAGTGGCTAAGCTCGGTGGGTGCGCCAAATTGCAGGCCAATCTCGCGCAGCACGCGAGTCTCTTCCACGGCGTATTGTGCCTCGTTTATGTCCTCCGCATGACCCAGCAGGTACCCCACTGCTCTTGCGAACGCCACCAGGCTATCACGGTTCACGTCCGCGCGGGCGTCCACCACGACAAGCCGGGCAAGCTCTCTATCTCGATAACACACCGGCACCGACACATCATTCTCGCCCGAGACATAAGCCTTTCCCTCTCCTGGTTCGACCTCGTCAGATGCGACAAGCGTGACACACTCAGGCGAGCCATCCGACGAAACAAGGCACACCTGCCCTGCCTTCACTGCATGGGCCACGGCTGCGATCGGGCTATGTAGTCCGGTATAAGCCGCACCCGTCGGCATCCAAGCTCTATTGAACTCCGGTCGCATACCACCTAACTCCCCCGCTAATCCTGACTCAGCACTTCGGCTCCGGTGGTTGCTCCACGTGAGGAACGCCCCGAAAGCAAAAAGTCTGCATCAAACGTCTCACATCCTCATAACGACGCGCCTGTACGCTTCTGCATACTTGATGCCATAAGCCTCTCCTATCTGCGCAGATCGTGTCATGACACGGTCGGCAAGCTCCAGCGCTTCACCCACCTGTGTGACATGCAACTTCAATGCCTCGACCTTATCTTCAATCGTTTCAGTTATGTCAACTAACACGTTTGGCTGATCGGTGCCCCACAGAAATATCTCTTTCACCTTGTGCGGCTCCAGGCCCTCTTTCTGTATCTGATCGGGGAATTGAAGTGGGTCGCGGGCGGTGGGGTAGATGGCGTCTACGGTGGCCTGGCCTATGGCTCGGTGGTCGGGGTGATTTACGAATTCGTTGTTATAGAAGAGGGTAATTGGGTCGTGCGTCATTACGGCGTATGGCCGGTACTTCCTTATCATCCGGGTCACCGCGCCCCGCAGTTCCAGGTTGGGCATCATCTCGCCGTCACCGAAGCGGAGGAACTCCACCGTTGTGACGCCCAGGCGAGCAGCCGCGCCACGTTGTTCTTCCTCGCGCATGTTGCTGAGACGCTCATTCGTCATCGTCTTGTCGGGCGTGCCTTTGTCCCCGCTCGTGGCTACTACGAAGATCACCTCGATCCCCGATTTGACCCAGCGAGCCACTGTGCCTGCTGAGGAAAACTCAGGATCATCGGGGTGAGCCGCGACCAACAACACGCGGCGGTGTTCCTGGGGCCACTCCTGATCAACCGGGCCGGGCCGCTCGATAGGTGTCATGTTGGGGGCCGGAGTGCTGCCCGGCGATACGGGCGTGGGCGTCGCGCTTAAAGGGGGACCTCCACCGGCGTTCTGCTCTGTTTTGTTCGCCATTCTACTGTTCTCTCCTTATATTGGCCTCGGCTATTGACTGCTAATGCGCCGAGTTATAATTATAGGCACTTCATCGGTATAACACTCCTTGCGGCTGCGCGTCAAGGATTGTAGAATCTGTCCTATGGACGAAATCAGACTCACCAATATGGTCTTTTTTGGCACCCATGGCGTGAACCCGGAAGAAACCGCTCTGGGTCAGCGCTTCGGAGTGAACCTTTGCGTCTGGCTAGATCTGTCGCAGGCTTCGAGCACCGACAGCATCGAAAGAACGGTCAGCTATGCAGGGCTTTACAAACTGGTACAAGCTGAGGTCGAGGGCACACCGAGCAAATTATTGGAGCACCTTGCAGGACGCATCGTCAACAAAGTGCTTGCCCATGACCCCCGCATAGAACGCGCCAGGGTCGAGGTCAGCAAGCCAAGTCCACCTCTCAAGGGTAGTACCACGGTGGCGGTAGCTGTGGTGCTGGAACGGTCCCGTGTATAGTTAAAATGTATAGCCGGTTGGTAATAGTATCAAACCGGTGGAGCGCCAGAGCAGAAAAAGTCTCCGGCTGGCACGTAAATTGCACATCTTCTTAGCTTAGGCTTCTATCAACAGTTCAATGGCGCAAACATAAAGATTCAAAGGATACGCAGTTTTCCATAGGGTGCGACATGGTGCGACAGATGAATATCATTAGCGAGGGCAGGCATACTGGCCCGCTTCGCACTAATAAGCCATCTTCGTTTTATACGTTGCTCCCCGATACTGGGCGATGGAGCGAGATGCGCCGGCCTCAAAGGCAAGACGGCGATCACAGGGTGGAAGGCGCATATGAGCCTAGGGATGTGCTTGTCGTTGAGGACGAAGCGTACCTCTGCGACCTCATGGCTGACGTGCTTGAGGCGGAAGGCCACACTGCCCGTACCGCCTCGAACGGACAGGAAGCCCTCGACCGCGTGTCCGAGCGCAAGCCCCAACTCATCCTGCTCGATTTGATGATGCCCATTATGGACGGCTGGGAGTTTATCCGCGCCCTGCGTTCCAATCCCGAATGGCAAGACATTCCGGTGGTTGTGGTCACAGCGGTCTATGACATCAAGCGCACACAGCAAGAAACCGGCGCCGTTGCCGTCGTAACCAAACCGTTCGACATTGATCAAATCGCAGACATGGTAAACCGCTATAGCGTGTAGGTGGTTAGTTGGTAGGACGGCAGGACCAATCGAAGTTCAGCCTGTAGGCCGATGAGTGCACAAGATAGGCATGCTATACTGGGATATTCCCTTGTGTAGCATGCTTATCTTGTGTGTGCCGGTTGGCACAGGCATAGAAACAAGCTCGTGAAGCCCATGAAAACACCCGTTTCCCGCTACCGCAGCTTGCTCTCTGCCTATCTTCGGCCCCAGAGCAAGAGGGTGGCGGCGCTCGGCGTACTGCTGGTATCCACGCTGGTTCTGGAGTTGGCTAACCCGTGGATACTGCGCGAGTTCATAGACAGGGCCATGTTGGGCGCGCCTCTGAGTTCGCTTACAGTGCTGGCTCTCATTTTCCTGGGAGTGGCCCTCGCCACGCAGCTTGTTTCAGTAGGCGAGACTTACGTGGCCGAGAACGTCGGCTTGACCGCCACGAACCAATTGCGCTCCGACCTGACCCTCCACGCCTTGCGCCTCGACCCCTCTTTTCATAGCACCCACACTCCTGGCGAGCTTATCGAGCGGGTAGACGGGGACGTGGCTACTATGGGCAACTTCTTCTCGCGCTTCATAGTGCAGATTCTGGGTAACGCTATCCTGCTGGCCGGGGTGCTGGCGCTGATGTACACCATAGACTGGCGTGTGGGCCTGGCGATGACTTTCTTCGTGGTCGTGACAATCCTGCTGGTAAACAAGACGCGCGACCTCGCCGTACCATACTGGAAATCAGCACGGCAGGCGAGTGCCGACCTGTTCGGCTTTCTGGAAGAGCGCCTGTCGGGTACGGAGGACATACGGTCGAGCGGGGCCATAGAATATACGATGAACAGGCTGCACGAGCGGTCCCGAAGCCTGCTGAGTAAAGAGCGGCGGGCGTCTATCATCGGCTCCACGTCGGGCAGCGTGACTAGCGTGGTCTTTACGGTGGGCACGGCCATAGCTCTCGGCTTGGGCGTAACGCTGTTCCAGGCCGGAGCTATCACCCTGGGCACCGTGTACCTTATCTTCAGCTACACCGAGAGCTTGCGCCGCCCTATTGACCAAATCACGCGCCAGCTTCAAGATTTGCAACAGGCCGGGGCCAGCATCAACCGAGTCGGCGACCTGCTGGCGGTGAAAAGCACTATCCTCGACGGCAACGGACCCGACTTACCAACAGGTCCACTGAGCATGGAGTTCGACCGGGTCAGTTTTGGCTACAACGCAGAGGAGCCTGTGCTGCAAGACATCTCGTTCGCGCTCAAACCTGGCGAGACACTTGGAGTGCTGGGGCGCACAGGCTCAGGCAAAACTACCATGACGCGCCTGCTGTTTCGCCTTTATGACCCGCAGCAGGGACAGGTACGGCTGGGGGGAGTGGACCTGCGCGATACACGCCTCAACAGCATCCGGCAGCACGTCGGGATGGTCACGCAAAGCATCCACTTGTTCCACGCCAGCCTGCGCGATAACCTTACCTTCTTCGACCGCACGATCCCCGATGGCCGCATAATCGAAGTATTGGACGACCTCGGACTGGGAGACTGGTATAGATCGCTTCCCAAGGGGCTGGATACCAAGCTAGCGCCCGGTGGGAACACGCTTTCGGCGGGCCAGGGGCAACTCGTGGCCTTCGCTCGCGTGTTCCTGATAGGACCGGGGCTGGTCATATTGGACGAGGCATCGTCCAGGTTGGACCCCGCCACCGAGCGACACGTCGAGCGGGCCGTTGACAAGCTGCTCCAGGAACGCACAGCCATAGTCATCGCTCATCGCCTCGCCACGGTGCAACGCGCCGATTTTATCCTCATCATGGAAGACGGGCGCATAGTCGAGTATGGAGCCAGGCGGCAACTGCTGGACAACACGGTATCGCGCTTCTCCGCCCTGATGCGTACCGGCATGATGGCTGAGGTGCTGGCATGAGTAAAGCCGAGAAGGACGGGAAGGCAGTCAAGTACTGGTGGTATATATGGCGGCTGATCCGCTTCCGCCCCGGCCTCTACATAACGAGCGGCCTGCTTGCCAGCATGATGTTCTACTTCTTTCCGCTTGTGCCCGGCCTGATCGTGCGCGGGGTGTTCGACAACCTGAGCGGCAATAAGCCTGCTGGATTGGACACGTGGACACTTATCGCTTTGCTGGTCGGCGCTGCCCTGGTGCGGGCGGGGGCTATATTTGGCGCGGTCGCCGCCGAAACCACCCTCAACCTGACCCAGGCCGCCCTCCTGCGCCACAACGCCTTCGAACGCATCTTGCATCGTCCCGGCGCTCGCGCCCTGCCGGCATCTGCGGGCGAAGCTGTGAGCCGGTTTCGCGACGATGTACTTGTCATCGCGCGCTTTGTAGGCTGGACGCTCGACCCAGTGGGCCAGGCGCTCGTCGCGGGCGTGGCCCTCACAGTGCTGGCTTCCATAGACCCCTGGATAACGCTCGTGGTATTTGTGCCCCTCGTGATCGTCATTGTCGTGGTCAGTATCGCTTCCAAGCGCATACAGCACTACAGGAAAGCCCACCAGCAATCTATTGGCGAAGTAACGGGTCTGCTTGGGGAGGTGTTTGGCGCGGTTCAGGCGGTAAAAGTGGCGAGCGCCGAGCGGAACGTGGTCGGCTATTTCCAGACGCTCAATGAGTCGCGGCGCAAGGCCACTCTCAACGACCTGCTCTACACGCAGCTACTTAGCTCCGTATCGGCCAACGCCGCGAACCTGGGCACGGGGTTGCTGCTCTTGATCGGCGCCAATTCGATGCGTACAGGGTGCTTCACCGTAGGCGACTTTGCACTCTTTGTGTCCTACCTGGGTTGGCTTTCGCAAGTTACCAGCATGTTCGGCAACTTCCTGACGCAGTACCGGCAAACAGGTGTATCTATAGACCGCCTGCTGACCCTCTTGCCCGACGACCCGCCCCAGGACCTCGTCAGGCACGCCAAAATCTATCTGCGCGAACCTTTGCCGGAAGTACCGCACACGCCTAAAACAGTAGCGCACCGCTTGCAAACACTGGACGTTACGGGACTCACATTCCATTATCCCGATACGGGGCGGGGCATAGAGGGCATGAACCTGCACCTGCAACGGGGCGGGCTGACCGTCGTTACAGGGCGCATCGGTTCAGGAAAGACCACGCTGCTGCGAGTATTGCTCGGTCTGTTGCCAAAAGAGTCGGGGGAGATACTTTGGAACGGCGAACCCGCCGAGAACCCGGCTACTTTTCTGGTGCCGCCCAGGGTCGCCTATACACCCCAGGTGCCGCGCCTCTTCAGCGAGACACTCCGGGACAACATACTACTTGGCTTGCCGGAGGAAGAAGTAGACCTGGTGGGCGCTATCCAGGCGGCGGTGCTGACAAAGGACATCGAAGAATTGGAAGAAGGTCTCTCTACCAGGATTGGTCCGAGAGGCGTTAAGCTGTCGGGTGGGCAGGTACAACGCAGCGCCGCCGCCCGCATGTTCGTCCGCGACGCCGATCTGCTGGTGATGGACGATCTATCTAGCGCGCTTGACGTGGGAACGGAGCGCACACTCTGGGAAGGGCTGGTCCGCCGAACCGATGTCACCTGCCTCGCCGTATCTCACCGCCGCGCCGCCCTCATGCGGGCCGCCCAGATTATCATTCTCAAAGACGGTAGAGTTGAAGCCCAGGGCACGCTGGAAAATCTGCTCGCCACAAGCGAGGAAATGCGCGCCCTGTGGCAGAGCGACCTCAAGGAAGAAGTGGCTAGGGGTTAGGGGTTAATAGGAGACGAAACGCAAAGACACAAAGGACGCGCAAAGATTTAGAAGGGTTC
>JBBSIK010000084.1:0-9194 GCA_038232115.1 Chloroflexia bacterium | reverse complement strand
CGAAGTAGGCGGGCGTCACGGAATAGTAATCCATGTCACAGGCGGGGTTTAGCCAATCTATTGCGTAGGGGATACCATCGCGTATGGCGAACTCACAGGTATCCATATCGTACCCAAGAGAGCTTACCAACGTGCGCGCGTCGCGCACTATTCGCTCGTGAAGTTCCTTGCCGAAGAAATCGTCAGGTTCACCGCCCACGTATCGCAAATGGAACGGATTGCCTGGCTCATAGCGAATAACGTTGATGTTGGTCTGCCCCAGGCAAATACAGCGGGCGTATTTCTCGAATTCGATACCCTCTTGCAAGATCATGCCCAACTCGCCCGTCTGATCAAAGCACCAGATCAGTTCGTCAATGTTGTGTACCTTGTAGACGTTCTTCCAACCGCCGCCCACGAACGGCTTCATAAACGCCGGAAAGCCCACGTATTCGGCCAACGCGCCCCAGTTAAGCGGATACTCCAGGTTGCGTAGCGACTCCGCTACCACACCTTCTACGTAGGACTTCTGCGGCAAAACTACGGTGCGCGGGACGGCCACACCCTGCTTGATCGCCAGAGCGCACTCGAAAAACTTGTCGTCCGCGCACCACCAGAAGGGGTTGTTAATGACTACGGTGCCGTCGAGCACCGCTTTTTTGAGGTATGCGCGAAAATAGGGAATCTCGTGCGAAATGCGGTCAACAATAACGTCGTACTTTTTAGGTTCGTCCATACGGGTGCCGCCGAGCTTACATAACTCAGCTCTCACGCCCCTATTCTTGGAGTTCACCCGGTCTATGAAGGCTGGTGGAAAAGTATTCTCCCGACCTATCAAGATTCCGACTAGCTTCTCCTCTGCCATCATGTTCCTCCTCTGGTAATATTGCGTATCACGAATCATGGAAGCCACGATCACGCGATACGCCAGGTTACAGATACTTCGCCGCCATCATCTTCCACCACGGCCAGTCGTGCCACGCACCGTCCCATATGTCGAGATTGTTCGGCACAGCCTTGTCCCAGAGCACCTGGGAAAGCTGCTCGGTGGAGGCCCTGCAAATGTCTTCGGAGCCAACCGGCAGAATGATCTCCTGCCTGCGCATACGCGAGAGGAACCAGTCGTCGTTGAGGTTAGGCACATAATCAACCGGCGAGTTGAAATAAATCTCGGCATCGTAATCTGCCCTCACTAGGAACTGGAGCGAAAATGCCCCGCTCATAGCGACTATGCGCTTGACGAGGTCAGGGTGCTTGAACGCGAAGTTGGCAGCATGATAGGCCCCGAACGATGCTCCCATAAGGTTTAACTCGTCGTCCGCACGGTTATTACGTGTGCGAAAGAAGGGAATCACCTCTTGGATCAGGTAGGCCTCATACTGGTTGTGGCGCTCGGCACGCTCGCGGATCGGGCTGGCCCGGTTGTACCAGGACTCGCCATCGATGCTGTCTACGCAGATTATCTGCAAAGCGCCACTGTCGAGCTTGTCACTGAGGCCACTAATAAGGGAGAAATCTTCATTCTGGTAGAAGCGGCCCATTGAGGTGGGGAAAACGATCACAGGGCGTCCGCCCGTCCCAAATAAGAGCAGCTCCATCTCTTTATCGAGACTGGGGCTATACCACTTGTGGTACTCACGATTCATGCGGTGGCCACCTTTTTTGCTTGTAGTGTCAGTCCGCGCGACAGCATGGGCCGTAGACGGATAACGGTCGCAATTGTAGCATGTTTGCTGGCCTTTAGCAACCTGTGACCGAAGGGAGGTGCGCGCCCGCATTTAGGCGACTTTTCTGAGGCGGTTTTAGGACAGCCTCGTTCCCGACGCTCACGGAGTTACCGAGCAAATCTGCCCCCAGCGTGAGTACCCCTTGCGCCCCCTCTCGCTCCAACACATACCACGCTTCACTAAGCGTACCTCCTTGACTCCTCCTCTGCCCTTTGCTATCCTCTTCTAGAGCCAATGATAGGAACAAACAGCAGAAATAGGGATAGATCTGCGCTCGGTGCGCGGGCCTTGCTCTTTGCGTGGGGGCCTGTCCTCGTCTGGATGGGGCTGATTTTCTATGTCTCGACGCAAAATACCTGGACCGTCGTGCAGGGTCCTCCCATCATACAGGCGGTCCGCAAGTCGGCCCACGTATTCGAGTATGCGCTATTGGCTCTGCTGCTTGGCCGCGCATTGTCGGCGGCATGGGCGGCTGAGGACGGTGCCGTGACACGCGATGTGATGCTTCGTGTGTGGCGTGTGGGCACTCTGCTATCGGGCCTGTACGCCGCCAGCGACGAAATCCACCAGAGCTTCGTGCCCAAACGCGAGTTCCACCTGACCGACATACTGATAGATACTCTATCAGCCCTGGGTGCGCTCGGCGTGTGGTACATCGTTTGTGTCGAGCGCAAGCGGAGGCGGCGGGGCGGTGGAGGCTAGGGACTGGGGATTAGGGGCTAGTGGTTATGACTTTTGGGTTAGAAGCCGAAAGCGCCAAGATGTCAAAACGCCGGGATGCCAAGATTGTTGTTGGATGGTTCTTTACTGACAACTGATAACTACTCCGTACTTTCAACTCCGTATTCGGGAGAAACATTGAGCAAAGCGAAACACGGTAGCGCCCAACAGACGCAACCTATAGAAGTAATCAGTCTGGAGCCGCAGAGCGACCATTCGCCCCGCCCGACCCTGCTCGAAATAGGAATCCTCACTATCGGCAAGCCTACCTTGTCGATGGCACTTATGTCTCTCCTGCTACAGGACGAACACCGAATACGCATACATATCGTAGACACAGCGCCCAGGCCTATCATCAACAACGCCGAAGTGCAGTTCACCCTGCGTCTGGCCGCCGACCGTGAAATCACCTGCTCATACGAGCACCTGCATGACGAGAAGCGAGCATTCAGCCTGGGCCGTCTCGCGCTGCTGGAGACGCTCAAAGGCCCCAATATCTGCTTTATGGACGATGACGTGGTTATGCCGTCGCGGGCTATCACCCACATGCTACAATGGATCGACGCGAACCCTGGCTATGGCTGGCTCGCACCTTACTGCAAGAATGTGGCTACGGTGCGTACCGCGCTTGTGGGGAGGCCTCATTACTCGCCCGGCGGCGTCTTTTACCAGGACAAGCTGGTGCGTAATATCATTCTCGACTATTATGAATCGACGGTAGACGTGCTAGACAAGCAGCGCACAGGTCGAAAGGTGTGGGAGATAGCCTTTCTCACAGAACTTTTCCCTTTGCTCAATCGTTCAACCTACGTCCAGAACGACAACGTGATCTATCATCTTGACTACCACGAACGCCCCAACTGGGACCTCCTGCAGGAAGACCTGGTGCGCGCTAGCCGCGACAAGGCCCAGCAACTTATAGGCAAGTACCAAACCGTGATGGAGGGGAAGCCGAATTCTTAATTCTTAACTCCTAATTCTTAATTGCGTTCGGTATTCCACCTCTTAAGAATCAAGAATTAAGAATCAAGAATTCGACGCAATATGCGTCGAGCCGTGTTCTTGCTCGCTGGACTGGTTATCAGCGTGGCGTCACTCTATTTTGCTTTCCAGGGGTTCGACCTGGGTGGCGTTTGGGACGCCATGGCAAAGATGCAGCTTTCGTGGTTCGCGCTGCTCGTTATTCCCTTTAGCCTCACCTTTATGACGAAGGTCTGGCGCTGGCGCGTGATGTTCCATCCTGACGAGGAGCGCGTACCCACAGGACTGCTCTTCAGCGCGCTAATGATCTCCTACATCCCCCTGCCCTTCCGCGCTGGTGAGGTGGCTCGCGGCATCATCACAAGCTCGCGCTCAGGCATACCGGCCCCTCGCGTCTTCTCCACCATCTTCATCGAAAAGGTGCTCGACATACTTACGCTGCTACTCTTGCTGGGTGTAAGTCTGCCGTCCGTGGGGATGCCAGGGAACTTGCAAGGACCGGCAGTCACGCTTGGAATTGGCGTCACAATGGTTACGCTCCTGCTGTTGGCGCTGGTGCTCAAGCCGGATATAGCCAGAGGAATCGCCCGCTTCATCGCCTCAAAGCTGCCATCACGTTTCGGCCAGCATATCGGGACCGCCACTGACCAGGTGTTGCAGGGTTTCGCGCCTATGTCCAATCCTGCGGTTGCCCTACGGATCGTGCTCTGGTCGCTGGCTAGCTGGGGTATAAACGTGGTGACAGTCTACCTGCTGCTGCGCGCTTTCAATATCGAGGTCAGTGCTATGGCGGCTGGTGTGCTTGTGGTAATCACCAATCTGAGTATGGCAGTGCCTGCCGCCCCTGGCTCCATCGGCACCTTCGAGCTGGCGGTGGTCACAGTGCTACAGGTGCTAGGTCAGTCGAAAGAAGTAAGCCAAGCGTCCGCCATACTGTACCACTTCATAGGGCTGGCCCCGGTGGCCGTCATGGGTATTATCGCCGCCATTCAGCAAGGCATCAGCTTCGGGGCCTTAAATTCGGGTAAGATCGAGGCCCCCGCGCCGGCGGTGCCAGAAATTAGTCCTGTAAGCCGTTCCGCACGAGAGAAACGTTGACCAACGACACAGCCATCCCCGGCCTGCTGGATCCACTGGGCATCGTAGGGCTGTTACTCGTATTCGGCGTGGCCTATTTTGTGGCTCTTCGCTGGCACCGCGCCCGCCCAGGCAGACCGCACTACCACATGGACGTAGCGGCAATTGGTCTGCTTGCCTTACTGACGGGAGGCTTCTTCTGGCGAGTGCTCACCGAGGCGTCGGAGGTCGTCAGGATGCCGGCGGGGGGCGGCGACCTGGCATCTTTCTACTTTCCCGGTTATGCTTTCGCGGCCCAGCAAATACAAATGGGCACGATACCACTCTGGAATCCGCACCTCTTTTCCGGCATACCCTTCGCCGCCGACGTTCAGATGGGCCTGTTCTACCCACTGAACTGGGTCTTATTTCTCTTCTACAAAATCGAATACGAGCAGTTGGAGTGGCTCCTCATCGCTCATTACTGGCTGGCCGCGACCTTCACCTATCTCTTCCTGCGCGATATTGGCCTGCGTCGGCTTGGCGGTCTCGCGGGCGCGGTGGCCTTTGCCTTCTGCGGCTTCATGACGGCCCACCTGGGGCATATGCCGATGATACTGGTAGCCACGTGGCTGCCGCTCGAATTACTCTTTTTGCGCCGCGCCCTGCTTACGAAGGGTTCTATGGGCTGGGTATGGAGCATCGCGGCGGGCCTCACGATGGCGGTTGCGCTGGTCGCCGGGCACGTGCAGATATTCTCTTACGAGATGATGGCGGCGGGCGTGCTTTGGCTTTATCTTTTCGCGGTGGCCGGGGAGTACAGGTCGGTCAGGGACGCCTTGCCCTGGGTGCTCAAGGGTGGATTGGCGCTCGCTCTGGCACTCGGCGTGTCGGCTGTGCAACTGCTGCCCACCCTGGAGCTTAGCACCCAATCTATACGCTCGGCTGTCAGCTATGAAGAGGCCAGCCAGTACCCGGCCCAGCCCGTGAGTCTGCTCAACCTCTTTCTGCCTCGCGTGTACGGCACCAATCCCACTACTTACTCGTTTGGCCCCTGGCAGAACACCGAGAATTGGAGCTATGGCGGCGTTGTGACGCTGGCCCTTGCAGCAGCCGGACTTTCCTTGCGACGCGCCCGCATGGTCGGCTTCTTTGCGTTACTGGTAGTGCTTGCCCTCGTGCTAATGGTGGGCGATCTCTCGATTGTCGGAGCGTGGGTCTACAAGTTCCTGCCAGGCTTCAGCAAGTTGCGCGATGCCGGGCGTGCCCTTATTTTGTTGGGCTTCGGCTTCTCGGGCCTGGCCGCCTATGGCCTTGACGCGCTGGTGGCGGCCTTCAGCGGAGCCGAGAGCCACCGGCGCAAAGCTATGTGGTGGCTCGTAGGCACAGGCGCGGCGCTCGTGATCGTGGTGGCCGGGATACTCCCCATGTTCTACCGCGACTTGCTGGTGAACCAGTACGCGCCCCTTCGCCTGCCCGACGCGATAAACGATCTTGGCATGCTCACAATCTGGATCGCTATCCTGGTAGGAGCAGGATGGGCTGCCTACACGTGCCGGATGAAGCCTGCTGTCGCAGGGAGCCTGATGCTGCTTACCCTGGTGTTGGACATATTCTCGCCAAATTCCCTGTTTAATCCTAGCACCCAGAATATCCTGTCTGGCTACCAGTTCTTCGATGCCATCAACGTGCTTACCAAACAGACCCGCAACCCCTCGACGGGCATCAAACAGCGCATGGACAGCGACACCAACGTACAAAACATCTGGCAACCATCCACGGCTCTACTCGCCTCGGCACATAACGACGATCCATTATACGATACAGGCGGCGCGTTCGACCCGCTGAAACTGGAACGCTATGATTATATATGGGGCGAGGCCAGGAGCCACCCCGATAGTTCCCTGTACGATCTGTTGGGCGCATCTCTGCAAGTGATCTCGCCCACCACCTCAATTGTTACGGTACACGCCGGGCAGCCCAAATGGGAGTTCCTGGAAAAGCACGATGGCTTCGATATCTACCGCAACAAGAACGCCATGCCGCGAGTATTCCTCGTGCATGAAGCGCGCATTGAGCAGAAAAAGGAGGACACGGCGGTGATACTCTGGCGGCAGGACATAGACCCACGCCACACTGTAGTGCTCCAGAGCGGCGAGGCAGTAAAGAGCAAATGGCTAGGCACCGCAGAAGCGCAACCCCCAGGCGGGTCCACAGGCGAGACGGTCCGTGTAACCCGCTACACCCCTAACGCCGTAGATATTACCGTGAATGCGACCCAGCCAGGTTGGGTCGTGTTGACAGATGCCTGGTATCCCGGCTGGGAGGCATCTGTCAATGGCAAAGCTGTCGCAGTAGAGCCTGGCGATTACGCTTTCCGTGCAGTAAAGGTAGACAAGGGGCCAAACACAATTTTGATGCAGTTCCGTCCTGCGTCGTGGCAGTTAGGGCGAGTCATCTCGCTGGTTTCGCTGGCGGGTGCGCTCATCACATTGATAGGACTGCTCGTACTTCCCAGGAGGCGACGAATAGGGAAGAAACAACAATCCATGCAGAGTCCAGACACACGATAAGATCGGCACGCATCAATCAGCAGGAGCAAGGAGCAAAAACATGGACAGAGCGATGGTTACTACTACCCTCCACATCGAGGGAACGCAAGTTGTAAGATACCTGGGTATTGTACGGGGCATTACCGTGCGTTCCAGGTCCGTTGTGGGACAGTTCGGCGCATCTCTGCAACAACTGGTAGGCGGTAACATAACCATCTACACGGAGCTTTGCGAGCACGCCCGCGAAGAGGCCTTCCAGCTAATGATGCAACACGCCATCGAGTTAGGAGCCAATGCCATACTGGGCATGCGCTACGATGCCAACGAAGTCACAGACGGCGTCACCGAAGTGCTCGCATATGGCACGGCTGTAGTAATTCAGACGCGAGCGGGGTGAAATGCGGTTCTGAAATGTGAAACGGTTAGCTAAAGATGGGTGCTGCTATCCGCTGGGCTCTCTTTAGCTAACCGTTTCGCGTATAATAGACTTATGGAACCGATAACGCCCCGCATATGCCCGAGTTGTGGCTATGAGTATGAAGACTGGGTGGAGGTTTGCCCGGATTGCAACATGCCGGTTGAGAGCAAGAGGGCGAAGTTGCAGGTCGTGAAGGGCGAGTTGGATAGTAGCAACCCACAATGGACAGTGGTCGGCAATGTGCCTAATGCCATAATAGGCAACCTCATCAAGAGCCAGCTTGAGGATGCGGGTATACCTGTGCTGTTGATGCGCTCGACAAGCGTGGACGTGGCCGAGTTCAGCCACAACGACTACGTGCCCCACGATCTCCGCGTGCCTCGCAGCAAGCTCCGGGAAGCGCGTCAGCTTATTGATTCGCCCCCTGATGCCGACCCTTTTGGCGCGTTATGGGACGACTTTAGCTCCGATGCGGAAGAGGAGATCGAGATCGGCGGAGAGGATGCCCGCTCATTTGCTTTGGATGAGGGTTGGAGTGTGCTGCCAGCTGAAACTGACAGGCAGGCCCGGCAGAGTGTCAAGCGCGCATCAGAACAGGAGCCGGAAGGTTGGTACTGGTCTGACCGGCGCGACGATGAAGTGCCTATCGAGAAGCAAGGTCTCGATCCGTACTGGCAGAGCCTGTATGACCGAAGTACGCAGGCAGACCCCGATCTCTTAAGCGATGAGGCTCCACGCAGCAAGTACGGAAAACATCACGGGGCATATAGCAGGGTAAATGATCCGTATAGCCCATCAAAGTGGATCAGGATAATCTACGCGATCCTGATGCTAGCCATGAGCCTGCCGTTTATCCTGAGCCTGCTACAGAACTTCTGGACCTTCGGGAAGTAGCAGGCACGGCATACAAACCTACTTAGCTTACGCGGTGGGATAATCAGGATGTGCCTGCATCTCACGTAGCTGTTCGAGATGCATCGCTGCATGTACGGCGTCAAGGAAAAGCCAGCTATGAGCGGTCAGATGCTTGAAAGCACCGAGGCTTGATGTCGCGTTCGCGTCAATGCCGTCGGGCAGACCCTCTATATAGGCCAGGAAGCGGTCAGTGGTCTGCTGTAGCAGTCCCAGAGCATCGGGCAGGGGAACGCCTGTCCAGCCGCCCGCGCCCAGCATGTTCCGGTGTTTACCCGTAACCGTTGTACCCTCCGGCGGGCGCGGAAACTCGGGCCTCGGATGGCCCAGAGCGCGAGCTATACCCCACCAGTGGAACGTTATACCGCTTGCCACGTGCGTGATGATCTCCAGCGAGTCGAAATGATGCTCATCTCCGCTTGTGTCCCAGCCTTCAGGGGAGCCTGGAAGCCGATATGCGAGCTGAGCGGGCGTCATAACCAGCACAGTCCCTTCCAACTGCGCTACATTCTCCCGCAAAAAAGCGCACATACCGGCCCGGCTGAATTGTTCAGACGTAGCGTTGATTGACGTGTCGCCGTCAGCAAAACGTTCGATGTAGCTGTGAACATCGCTAAATTGAAGGTCAGGCATGATTTTGCACCTCAAAGCAGTTGATTTTGCTGCCATCATTATCCAATGAGTCAATACTCAGGAAGTTGGTAATTACCCACATCTGCAATTGTGCCCGGCGACTAAAGTCACGGGCAACCATTACAAAGTCGCCCTGCGGCGACTAAGTTGGTACTATAACCATCTACAGTCCGCCATGCGGACTTCGTAAGTGTTGCCTGTGACTTTAGTCGCCGG
>JBBSIK010000083.1:0-9212 GCA_038232115.1 Chloroflexia bacterium | reverse complement strand
GACTTCTACAACCACCGGCGGTTGCACCAGTCGCTACAGTACCAGACACCGGCTCAGGTGTATTGGCAATGATGCGGACTGCAACCCCAACTTGGTCGTCGCGGCGAGATTTGATTCGAATCGATTCGACCCATTCATCCCAGCCAATTTTCTACCTTAATTTCGCCCAAAATCTGTCTTGACAATGGGGGGCACCATAGAAGCCAATGCTATCGTTGCTCTGCAATATCCTTCGCACTCGTTGCGTCTTCGTAGTTCCGCCACCTGACTGAGAGCAAAAGAAAAAGCCCAAACAGTCCGTGAGGATCATCTGAGCTTCTCTTATTCGGGGCTTATAGATGTAATCAGTATACCCACACACCGAAATGTGTTTCGAGTCTCGCCGGAGCGATTTACCTGCTGAAAAATGAAATCACCAGACTTGCGTCGTAGCGTTTCAATAACCTGTAATCCCGAAGTGAGGCCAGTATAGGGGATGATCTGGCTGCCGTCAATATGCAGGTGAGAGAGTTTTCCACATCCCGATAATCTATGGAAGGTATAGCTACTATCAAAGCTGAATACGACGCGCCAGCCCTGAATCCGCGCAACCACAGAGATGACAACTAAGGCCGAGAATTGCTATAGTAGAATGTTTCAACCGGTATACTACAAGATACAATCGTTTACAGAAGAGGGAGCATATAGAGTTATGATTCGGACATTATGCAAGTCGAAAATACATGGAGCGACAGTCACGGAGGCTAATCTGAACTACGTGGGCAGCCTGACTATAGACCCGGTCTTGATGGAAGCCGCCAATGTAGCGCCATACGAGTGGCTGCACGTGGTAAACGTCACCACCGGCGGTCGCTTTCAGACATACGCGATACAGGGGGAGCGAGAGTCCGGAGTGAGCGCGCTTAATGGGGCCGCCGCACGCCTCGGCTATCCAGGCGATAAAATAATCGTTATGTGCTCCGCCGCAGTCCTTGAAGACGAGCTAGAGGATTTCACACCCAGGATCGTATTCGTTGACGCCCAAAACCACATCGTCACGCCAAACGTAGGCGACCGCACCTGGGACGTGGTAACGATGGACACCGAGACGGAAATGAATGAGGCGATGCGGGAGACGTGACGAGTGAAACGTGACGCGGTTAGCTAACGAATAGTGCTGCTATCCAACAGACTCTATGTAGTAAGTCGCATCACGTTTCACATTTCAGACAAGCTTGCCCTTTATCTCGTCTACGAACATCTGCTGCCAGCGTTTGAGGCTGTCTGCGCGGAGCTGGCGGATGAAAGAGGCATAGAGATCGAGGGTAGCGGAACTCATCTTGTCGGAAGGAAGGTTGGCATCTTCCAGGTTGGGGTGCTGAGCGACGAAGGTCTCTCGGGCGTCTGTCTCGACTGAGTAGACGCTCGATGGCTTTTCGACGAAGCAGGCGAGTTCGTGCCAGTTGTCGTCGAAAAAGACGACAACTGGGATAGCGTGGAACCGGCCATGCTTCTTCCAGCTATCGGCAAGATCGAGGTTCTCGTCGCGGTAGAAGACACGCACCTGCCAGCCTGGTATGGCCTCGGCAAGGCGGGCAACGGCAGGCACATAGCGCAGCACGTCGCCGCACCAGTCTTCCGCCAGCACCAGCACATAGCACACCCTGCTCTGGTTAGCAAAGAAATCAACGTCCTCCGACTTTAGACTGAAATTGCTGTAGTTCTGCTCGAAAGTCTCCCTGTTCTTGCCCATCCCTTCCGCGAACTCTTGTATCGTCAACCCCTCGGCGAACCGCTCCGGGGTAAGTTTAGTCACCAGGTCCAATTCTATGTTCTCCCTTCTCTTGATTTAAGTGCCCTGCTACTCGTTTGAATGGTTCCTTATTATGTAACGTTGGAGCCTGTACTCATGTGCTGATGATACCAGAGAGTTCTGGCAGGAATCGCGCCACACGCCGCTCCGTATGGGGACTTTATCCCATGATCCCCGCTGCTTCCCTGCCTCAACTCCTCTGAAAATAGGGGTGAGTGGCCAGGGACTGGGGGTCAGAAGCTATTTTCATTCATGATGGTGGCACACAGGGTCATGGCTTACTCTGAACACTTACCCACTCACTCTTGTCTTGACGTAGCCACACGCGGAGAGTATAGTAACCTTACCCGTGGGGCGGCCATGCGGTCGTGGGAGCGCACGGCGAAGGGCCGGACCTGTCTCTAATGTGCGCGAAATGAATGGAGTTTTCATGGCTAGTACTACGACACCTAAATACAACCCTCGCCTGGTAGGGCTGGGCTTGCTGGCGGGCGCAGCTCTCGGTGTGGCCTGGCTCAACAATCGCCAGAAGCAGTACGCCCGAGAAGGCGCGCCCAATCTGCTCGACTGGCAGAGAGTGCGATCGATTGCGCGGCAGATAATTAAGGAAGAACCGGCGGCTCCTGGCTGGCACGAGGCTTGGGAAGAGTATTACCGCGACATGGTAGCGCGCTGCTACCCTGTTATTACAGAGGAGATAGGCCGCGAATTGCCCGTGCCGCTCGACCGCATCCAGGCCTTCACACGCGCCGAGTGGATAGACGCCAATATAGAGAACTTCGGCCAGCTATTCGAGCATATCGAGGCGATCTACCGGCGGGTGCAGCCCCCCAACAGCATGAGCACCGTCATCATGGGCGAGGTGAGCCAGACGGTGCTGAGTAGCCAGCTTGGTATACTGCTGGGCTATCTTGCCAGGCGCGTGCTGGGCCAGTACGATTTATCGCTCCTCGGCAAAGAACCAGTTACCACGGGCCGCCTCTATTTCGTTGAGCCTAATATCAACGGGGTAGTTACAGAGCTGGGCCTGGACCCTGACGACTTCCGATTGTGGATCGCACTTCACGAAACGACCCACGCCTATGAATTCGAGGCTTACCCCTGGGTGCGCGACTATTTCAACTCGCTGTTGGAAGAATATTTCAGCTACATCAGCGATGACCTGATGAAGTACGGCAACGGCATGGGAGGCCTGAGCAGCCTGATAGAGCGAGCGCGGGCCAACCTGAGCAACGGCGATAGCTGGATAGAGTCGGTGATGAGTGCGGAGCAACGCGTCCTGTTCAACAAGCTACAGGCTCTTATGTCCGTCATCGAAGGCTACAGCAACTATATAATGAACGCTGTGGGCGAGCGCCTGCTGCCGTCGTACAACACGATCAAAGAGCGCGTGGAACAGAGGGCCACACGCCGATCCAGCGCCGAAAAGCTCTTCATCAAGATAACCGGATTGGCCCTCAAGATGGAACAATATCGCCTTGGCGAGAGCTTCATTAATGCCGTGGTCGAGCGGCGCGGCGTATCAGTCGCCAATCTGATATGGGAAGGCCCCGACAAGCTGCCCACCCTGGAAGAACTGCATAATCCCGACCAGTGGATCAACCGAGTGAAGCGTGAAACGTGATGCGGCTTACTAAAGAGCAGCCGGGCACTTGTATTTGGCACTTGTATTGAGTGAATCGCATCACGTTTCACGTTCCAGAACGAGGAGGACTACGATGTCAGATCAGCGGAACAGAGACATGGGGGACATGGATGGCTTAGGCGACATAGGGAAGGACGCTGTTGACCGCACGCACATAGGCTTCGTGGACACAGACCAGGATAGCGGCCAGGGAGAGCGATTACAGGTGCATGACCGGCATCACGTGCATGATCCCGGTCATGTTAACTTGCAGCAAGACGAGTATACCCCCGAAGAGGTTGCACGCCTGATGGGCACAAGCCTTGAGGTGGTGATGCACGCCATCCGAGCAGGCGAACTGAAGGCCGAGCGTGAGGGCCAGGCCGTGGTCTGCATCACGCATACCAACGTAGTGGACTGGCTGCGCCAGCGAGGATCCGGCGTCTAGGGTCTAAAGGTCAGGAGGCAGTGGGCGCGCCAAGATAAGTGTGAGGCGCTTGTTTAGCTACTCAGCTCTTTTTACTTTCAACTTGGAACTTTCAGCTCGCCACCGTTATGCAGCAAGGCTACAAACCCAGGGGCAATATATATGTGGGGGTTGCGGGCGACGACCGGGACCACCCGTTGCACCGTGTCTATCGTAAGCGGATACGGTGGGTGCGTATGCGCTGGTTTACCAGTGGGATGGTCCTGGGCGCGCTTGCGGGCATACTGCTCACGCTGGGAGTGTCGGTATTCGTGGTGACGCGGATACCATCGGTCGTGCAGAGTTTCAATGGCGACCCAGATGTATCGGTGGTCATCGGCGAAGGCTATCTGAACCGGACGGCCACCGCCCGCATCAATGGCAACTACCCCACAGGCGTGGACGGTCTAACGGTCACAGGTGCCCATATCGACCTCAAGCCCGACAGCCGCATGGACCTCACAGCCAATTTCAAGGTCAACGCGCTATTCGTTGATCTCAACGCCGACGCCGCTGTGAAGAACCGATTAGCCGTGCAGAATGGCAAGTTGGTCATAAAGATGGTGGGCGATCCGCAACTGGGCAACCTCAATCTACCGCTCGACGCGCTACCCTTCAACCTCAAGGACCAGGTAGCCAGTGCAATAGACAAAATAAACAACACACTGCTCATCCAAGAGATCAACGACAATCTCCAGACCAGCTTCGGCGGCACCGAGTTTGTGGTGCAAGGCGTCACCACAACGGAAGACAGCCTGGTCATACGTCTGCAACACAAGTAGGCCGATATGCTAGATAAAGATTGACAGAACAACCTCCGGTGTGATAAGGAAGCGGTTACCAGACCAACCCCTAATCACCCGGAGGATAAGCTAATGATACCGCAGATTTGCAACTTTGAGGATTTGTGCTTGTGTGTGTACTGCATCGTGGATGACATCTGGAAGGCTATTGCTTACAGATTTGTACGACCCGGACCTGCGCCTGAGTGCTCGGACAGTGAGTTGATTGCTATGACGCTGATTGGAGAGAGCCGAGGGTGGGAGATGGAAACTGATATGCTCAGCTACTGGAGTGAGCAGCGTAACTTGTTCCCTCATCTGCCTACTCAAAGTCGTTTCAACCGACGAAGGCGAGGGTTGGCGCAAGCCTTCAACCTGGTAAGATGTGAGTTGCTGCATAGGTTGGACCTGGCAGAAAGTAAACAGTGCGTGCTTGACAGCTTGCCTGTAGAGGTAATGGGCTTTCACCTGGTGCCGGGAAGTGCTACCAAAGCAGATTGGCTGGCGAGGGGTGCAAGCTATGGCAGAGTATCTTCCAAGAAGCGGACTATCTTCGGTTACAAACTGCACTTTCTGCTCACAACTACAGGTGTGGCGCTGGACTTTGTCTTGGCACCCGCTAACGAGATGGATTTGGCAGTTGGTGAGGGGTTGCTGAGGGAGCACAGTGGCTTGACTGTGTTGGGAGACAAAGCTTACATCAGTGCAGGCGTCGCTGAAGAGTTGCTGCGCACTAACGGCATAGCTCTTTTGTCTATACCTCGCTCCAACCAGAAGCATCAACTGCCCCCTTCTGTGTGCCGAGTGTTCAACTCGGTGAGGCAGGTTGTGGAGACGGTGAACAGCCAACTGACTGAGCAGTTCAACATCGAGCGTAATCACGCTTATACCTTCTGGGGTTTGTGTGCTCGTTTGTACTCCAAATTGGCTGCTCATACTTTGCTCATCTATATCAATCGCTTGTTAGGTAAGCCAGACTTCTTGCATCTCAAGAAACTGGCCTTCCCTATCTAGCATATCGGCCTAGTAATTAGTTTCATCAGTCACTGACGACTGATTTTGGATTATAAGGGCAATCCAAAAATCTCTGGTGATTACCTACATCTCCAGGAGCCAACAGCATCCGGCGACTAAAGTCACGGGCAACACTTACAAAGTCGCCCTGCGGCGACTGGGTGGATACTGTAACCCTGCATAGTCCGTCATGCGGACTTCGTAATCGTAGCCCGTGACTTTAGTCGCCGGGCACCATTGCAGATGTGGGTAATCACCAGAAAAACCCAAACTCAGAACACCTCTTCCGGCCAATCCAGCATCAAGGCCTGGACGGTGTCGCCAGGCTCTACCCGGCTGGTAGATCCACCCACTATAAGCAGGGCGTTGGCGCGCGACATTGAGGTGAGGATGCCTGAACCCTGTTCGCCTGTACTGCGGCAGACGTACTCATCACCCTTGCGTGTCACTATGCCGCGCATGTAGTGCTCGCGGCCCCCGGCATTATCGAGCGTTTGCAAGGCACGGGCCGCGATAACAGGCCGTTGTAGGCGCTGTTTGCCCAGCATCTTCATTATGACGGGCCTACCGAATAGCTCCATGCTCACCATGCTCGACACCGGGTTGCCGGGTAGGCCCAGGAGAGGCACGCCCCTCTCGCCAAGCCGCCCGAACAGCAGAGGCTTGCCCGGCCTGACCCGCACCCGCCACATCTGTATCTCCCCCATCGAGAGCAGTACCTCTTTCACCAGGTCGTGATCGCCCACCGACACACCTGCCGAGGTGATAATCAGGTCAGGCTCCAGGGCCAACGCCTCTTGCAACTTGGATACGAGATGCTCGCGGATATCGCGGGCCACCCCCAGGTTGAAGGGCACGGCCCCCCAAGACTGGAGTTGCGCGGCTACAGCGTAGTTGTTGGTGTTGCGTATCTGGCCGGGACCTGGCTTCTGGTCAACGTCCACCAGTTCGTCGCCCGTCGCCAGCACAGCGATCCTGGGGCGGCGATGCACCCGCACCCGCGCACACCCCACCGAGGCAAGCACGCCGATCTCAGCCGGGCGTATCGTGATGCCCTTGCCGAGCACCATCTCCCCCTGCCGGATGTCCTCGCCTGCTTTGCGTATACTGTCCCCCGGCTTCACGCTCCTGTAGAGCAGCACAGCTTCGCCCAACGTGGAAGCTACAGCGCGTGCGTCTTGCGGCAGGAGGCGAGCGTTGTCCAGAGCGCGGCCCTCGCTGGTATCCTCGAAACGGATCACAGCATCGGCCCCCGGCGGCACCGGAGCGCCCGTCATGATACGGAAAGCAGCGCCCCGCTCAACCCTGTCATCCGGCCCAGGAAACCCACCGGCGGGCATGTATCCAACCACACTGAGGCTCACAGGGCTGCTATCACCCGCCCCAGCCGTATCCGCAGCCCGCACCGCGTAGCCGTCCATCGAGGAGTTGTCGAATGGCGGGATGTCCATGTCACTATACACGTCTTCGGCCAATATGGTGCCCAGCGTATCCGGCAGGGGCACTTCGACGGACGGCAAAGGCGCGAAGTAGGAGAGGATGTTTTCGCGGGCTTCGGCCACGCTGAGGCTGGTGAGCGGATTTTGGGTTCGTTGTGGGGTGGACGGTTCTTGCATAAGATCGCCTCTTGGGGAAGATGGGGAATTATATCATAGCGCGTATTGCGTAACCCACCTTAATCTTTGCGCGTTCTTTGCGCCTTTGCGTCTTTGCGTTTCGTCTCTATACGCAATAAGTAATAGGCATTATGCGACCTGTTGACGCTATACGATGGGTTGTTTATACTCTCAACACCAAAGTTAGCTAAGAAAGAGACGTAACCCCATGCCCGCACCACCTGAGATTGTCCGACTGGTGGAGACTTTCCGCTCAAACGAACCTGGATACATTGACCCCAGGTATGTTGAGTTGCAGACGCGGATAAACTTTATAGACCCCTTCTTCCGCGAGTTGGGCTGGGATGTGAGCAATGTAAAGGGTCTGTCTCCCGACCAGGCGGAGGTGTTCTTCGAGGACACTATCCGACGGGAGGCCGGCGCTGCCCAGAGCATGGACCCGATGGCCGGTAAGCGCCCGGACTACTCTTTCCGCATGGACGGCAAGCGCAAGTTCTACGTTGAGGCCAAGAAGCCTGCGGAGGACCTGGAGCATAACGTGGCCCATGCCTACCAGGTGCGCGCCTACGGGTGGAGTTCCAAGCTGCCGGTGAGCGTGCTGACCGATTTTCAGCAGCTTGCCGTGTACGATTGTCGCGTGAAGCCGGAGCGCGCCGACCCCGCTTCTGTGGCCCGCCTGGATAATTTCTACATCACTTATGACCAGTACGCCGACCGTTGGGACGATATAGCCCGGCTGCTCTCGCGTGAGGCGGTCATGGCGGGTTCGCTCGACAAGTTCGCGGAGAGTAAGCCTCCGAGGGGTGCGCTCACGGTGGACGTGGCCTTTTTGAAGGACATCTCCGAGTGGCGGCGGCTGCTGGCCTCGGATATCGCCCACCGCAACCCGCGCATGTCGCAGTACGAACTCAACTACGCCGTGCAGATGACGATCAACCGCATCATCTTCCTGCGTATCTGCGAGGACAGGGGCATTGAGCGCCCGGAGGCGTTGAAGGCCGCGCTGGTAGAGTCGAAGGTGGGGTCAGATGCCAGCAGAGTCGTGGCGCAGGGCTATGCCTACCGCGAATTAGTGAGGCAGTTTCAGCGCGCCGACGGCCTGTACAACTCCGGCCTGTTCCACTTTAGCGATGAGCGGGGAAGGCACGAACACGCCGACACTTTCACCCTCGACATGCAGGTGGGCGACGACGTGCTCGCCCGCATTATAGAGCACCTGTATTACCCCTACCCTTATAAGTTCGATGTTATCCCGATAGAGATACTGGGCCAGGTGTACGAGCAGTTTTTGGGCGAGGTGATCGTGTTAGGGGCTGGGGGTCAGGGGCTGGGGGCAAGTGAGGATGGCGCAACTGCCTCCCTCGATTCCCAGCACTCAGCCCTCAGTCCTCAGTCCTTATCCCTCCCTGCCCGCACCGTGACTGTCGAGCAGAAGCCGGAGGTGCGTAAGGCGGGTGGGGTGTACTACACGCCGACCTACATCGTGGACTACATTGTGGCACACACGGTGGGCAGGCTGTTGGAAGGCAAGACGGTGGAGGAGGCCGGGCGGCTGCGGATAGTGGACCCCGCTTGCGGCTCAGGCTCGTTCTTGATAGGGGCCTATTCGTACCTGCTCGATTGGCACCTGCGTTATTATATGGCGAATGACCCCGAAACGCTGTCGAAGAAGCGCAAGGATAGGCCGGTGGAGCGCGTGATGGTGACGGCGATGGGCGAGCACGGCCCCGTGGAGGAGACGACCTACCGGCTGACGAGGGCCGAGCGCAAACGCATCTTGCTGGACAACATCTACGGGGTGGATATTGACACACAGGCGGTGGAGGTCACCAAGCTGTCGCTGCTGCTCAAGGTGTTGGAGGGGGAGGCGGCGCAATCGGGGCAGATCGGGCTGGCGGTGGACGAACGGCGCATCCTG
>JBBSIK010000082.1:0-9267 GCA_038232115.1 Chloroflexia bacterium | reverse complement strand
CAGAGACGACGCGGAGATTAAGTAAGGCTGCACGAAAGAAAACAAGAACAAGTTTTGCGTTGCTCTGCGTGCTCTGCGTGCTCTGCGGTGAGTTCAGTCTTTGCTCCATCCCTATTCTGAACACTTACGTGGATGGCGGGCAGAGCTGATGCAAAGTCGTGGAGGAGGCAGCCTGAGCCGCCAAATAGAGTATTGTCATTCCGAACGTAGTGAGCTTATGCTGCACCGAGGTGTGATGCGGCAGGGGCGAAACAGAGTACCCTTCCACAGACGCCTGTTTCCAGCCCGTTACCCTGCCAATTTGACAACTTCTATGCCAGGGAAAGGGATAGGAACCTCATGCTCTCTTTTACGTTGTGATCACTGGTCCGGTTCTCAAGGCAACCATGAAGTGTCTCAGGTGCTTGTAGGGCGGGCCGCGAACTTCTATAATCGGTTATACGTACAATTACTGTATGAGACTCAGCGACACACTACTAACAGCCACGCAAAACCTGGGGCGGCGCAAGGTGCGGACCGTGCTCACTTCGGTTGGTGTGTTCGTGGGCATTATCACGATTGTCACGATGGTGTCACTGGGCATAGGTATACAGAAGCAGATCACGGATACGATCCAGGCGCTGGGCCTCGACACGGTGTTCGCGGGGCCTCGCACGGGCGCTACTCCCGGCGGCTCTAACCCCAATGCCCGCTTGAGGCCGGAAACACCCCTCAACTCGGCAGCCTTGCAGAGCATAGGGGGCATAGCCGGCGTCAAATCGCTTGAAGTGGTGCTGTCCCTACCACCCTCGCCTGACATGAGCCTGGCCCTCGACGGCAAGTCGTTTCCCCTGACGATACGCGACTACAACCCGCAGGACCGCATCTTCTCAAGCCAGGAGCAGATGCTGGCCGGCCAGCCTATGGTGTATACGCCTGAGGCGCGTGGCCTTGTGCTCAATGAGCGCGTGCTCAGGTCGCAGCATTTTACCGACAGCCAGCTAGCAGGGTTGGTCGGCAAAGAGGCGGTTATTACGGTGACAGCGCCGAGGGGCGACAAGCAGATGTTCCGCACGACAGTACGCGGGGTGGTGCAGACCCTGGCTAGAGCCGGGGCCGACCTGGGCAATGCCGACAAACTCGACATCAAGCAGTGGTGGTTCAACGACCCCAAGATTCTGGACACAGACGGTTATTCTGATGTTGTGGTGCATACTGGATCGCTCAACGATGCCAGCCGCGTGTCAAAGGCTATATCCAACCTGGGCTTTCGCTCGGCCACCTTGCAGACTTTCCTGGACCAGGCGAACCGCATATTCGCCATAATGCAGGTGATGCTATCGTCGGTGGGCCTGCTGGCACTCCTGGTGGCGAGCGTGGGAATAGCAAACACGATGATAATGAGTATTTACGAGCGCACCCGCGAAATCGGCACGCTCAAGGCGCTCGGCTCGTCTAACGGGGACGTGCTACGTGTCTTCATGTTGGAGGCGGGGCTGATAGGGCTGTTCGGAGGGATAGTGGGGGTTGTCAGTGGCTGGCTGCTTGGCCTCTTACTCAATCGCGTCATCCTGGACTACCTCAAGCGTGAACAGATACCGATAGACGCGCCGTTTTTCGTTATCACCTGGGATCTGGTTGCCGAAGTGCTCATTTTCGCCGCGCTGATCGGTATACTGGCGGGACTATATCCGGCTCTCCGAGCGGCCAAACTTGACCCTCTGGCAGCCCTACGGCACGAGTAGCATGCTTTATACTACTGATATGAACTCACCTTACGCGCAACCCCCTATATTTGTCATTCTGAACCAAGAGATGAATCCGGTGAGTAAGCAACTCTATTAAACAGAGAGATCGCCCTGGGTAAGGAGGAGATAGTGCCTCCAATTAGAGTGCCACATAGGACCAACAGATGATCCCTCGCTACGCTCGGAATGAGAAGTATCGTGGCGCTATGCGTAAGATGGGAATAAACATCATGATAGGAGAAATCTAATGGCTGTGAAATTCGGTGTACTGGTGCCGCAGGGTTGGCGCCTTGATCTTGTAGATATAAAAGACCCGGTGGACAAGTACGAGCACATGACGCGCTTCGGTCAGGAGGCCGAGCGGCTGGGCTATGACTCGATCTGGCTATACGACCATTTCCATACGGTGCCGACGCCTGAGCTTGAGACAAACTTCGAGTGCTGGATATCGACGGCAGCTCTTGCCCGCGATACGTCGAAGATACGCATCGGCCAGATGGTGACCTGCAATAATTACCGCAACCCTGCTCTCCTCGCAAAGATGGCATCTACAGTGGACGTGCTGAGCCACGGCAGGCTCGACTTCGGCATCGGCGCAGGCTGGTACGAAGAGGAGTATATCGCTTATGGCTACCCATTCCCGGATGGGCCTGAGCGGTTACGGATGCTTGACGAGGCGCTGCAAGTCATCCACGCCATGTGGACCGTGCCGTATGCCACATTCGAGGGCAAGTATTACCAGGTGCGCGGGGCAATCAACGAGCCGAAGGGTGTGCAACAGCCCCACATCCCGATCTGGATAGGCGGAGGCGGCGAGAAAGTCACGCTCAAACTGGTGGCAAAGTACGGCGATGCCTGCAATATAAGCGCCTTCACCCCGGAAGAGTATCGCCATAAGTTCGACATAGTGAAGCAGCACTGCGAAACAGTAGGGCGCGACTACAACAGCATCATCAAGTCGGCTCATAACTTCATGACGTTGCTACAACCCGGCGAAGACCCCGAAAAGGCGACAGAGCCGTTCCGCCGTGGCGCTAGCTTCGAGGACTACAAGTCGCGCAACTTCGTGGGCACCCCACAGGAGTGCGTTGAGTACTTCAAGCAGCTACAGGAGGCCGGTGTCCAGTACTTCGTGATCTATTTCCGCAACGACCTCACCAGGATGGACACGATACAGTCGTTCGCACAGGAAGTGATGCCGGCGTTTGCGTAGACGACGGACGAACATAAGAGACGAAACGCAAAGGCGCAAAGAACGCGCAAAGGTTAGGAAAGGGATTCATCTCTTGATACTCGGTCTTCGTCGCCCATCCTCTATAGAAGTATAGAAGTGGCAAAAAGTTGGGCAATCAGAGATTGGGAATCACCAGACACTGTAGAGTATTCATCTTTCAAGAGGTTCGGCATGTATCTTGCCATTCATCAGCCGGTATACGTATGGAGGAAGTAGCGCAACAGGGAGGACGCACGTAGATGACGACATTCGGTTACTGGCTGTCCAGCGAGGAGCACAGACCCAACGATCTTGTAAAGTATGCTCGTCGTGCCGAGGAGATAGGCTTCCACGCGGCTATGATCTCGGATCACTTTCACCCGTGGATAGACAAACAGGGGCAAGCACCCTTCGTGTGGAGTGTGCTTGGCGGTATCGCGCAGGCCACCGAGCGACTGCAACTGGGCACCGGCGTTACCTGCCCCACGATACGCACTCACCCGGCGATAATCGCGCAGGCAGCCGCCACGGTCGCCTCGATGATGCCAGGGCGTTTCTTTCTGGGCGTGGGCACGGGCGAGAACCTCAACGAACACATTTTGGGCGACCACTGGCCGCCATACGCGGTGAGGCTGGAAATGTTGGAGGAGGCAATCGAGGTGATGCGCTTGCTGTGGCAGGGCGGCCTCCAGAGCCACAGGGGTGCGTATTACACTGTTGAGAATGCTCGCGTGTACACTCTCCCCGATCAGCCTGTACCGATCATGCTCGCAGCCGCCGGGGAGAAGGCCGCCGAGGTTGCGGGCCGCGTGGGCGATGGCTTTATCAACAGTGCACCCGACAAAGAGATTATGCAGAAGTTCGAGCAAGCTGGAGGCGCGGGCAAGCCCAGGCATGGGCAGTTCTCAATCTGCTGGGCCAGGACCGAACAAGAAGCCCGCCGCACTGCTCACGAAATCTGGCCGACAGCGGGCGTGCAAGGATCGCTTTCGAGAGAGTTGCCGTTACCGTCCAACTTCCAGGACGCTGCCAGAATGGTGAGGGAAGAAGACGTGGCCGAGTCGGTAGTGTGTGGCCCCGATCCCGAACGCTACCTGGCTAAGATAAAGGAGTACGTGGACGCCGGGTTCACCCACGTCTACCTGCACCAGATTGGCCCCGATCAGGAGGGTTTCTTCCAGTTCTTCCAGAAGGAACTTATGCCCAAAATAATGTAGCGGGAGTGCTCGCCTCCCACACCCATCACAACCAAAAGAGGGACCGACTCATAATAGCGCTGGTCCCTCTTTTCTGCCCACTTTGCGAGTTGAACGGCTGCGGTTCTACCGGCAGGTGCAACCCGTGCTCATGGCGCAACCCTCACAGCAGTAAGTCTCATTGCCGGCCTGAAAACCAGCGCCGTTGTTACCCTTCCATTCACTCTGGGGCATGCCGCAATTGGGGCACGTCCGCTCTTGCGTCGTATCGGTCGTATCGTTCTGCTTATCCATTCGCTGAATCTCCTTTGTAGTACATGACCTGTTGGTTGGTACTGATAATTACAGCAAGTAGTGGGCCAGAGGGAATAGAGAGTTTTCGGCGGATATCCCCGACTCCGGCAGGCGTTCTCCCACGCACCCCCTCTATTCCCTTATTCCCTACGATGTGCCCTGATTCTACACTAGCCCCCAGCCCCTACCAGGTAGCGCAGGAACCAATCGCGGGCCACTTCCTCAAGCGTGCCTGGCTCCTCGAAGAGGTGGGTCGCGCCGGGCACAATGGCGAGTTGCTTTTCGGCGTGCAGTTGCAGCATGGCCTGCTCGTTCATGGCGATCACGGGCGCATCGTTGCCGCCAACTATCAGGAGCGTGGGCGACTGCACGCGAGGGAGGGCGGCCCCTGCCAGGTCGGGCCTGCCGCCGCGCGACACCACCGCGCCTACTCTCTCAGGGCGTTCGGCAGCAGCCACCAGCGCGGCTCCGCCTCCTGTACTGGCTCCAAAATAGCCAACCGGCAGGTGGCCTGTATCAACTTGCTGCGATAGCCAATCGGTGACACCCGCGAGCCGCTCGGCCAGTAGACCAATGTCGAAGCGTAGGTGAGCAGTGCGAATATCAACCTGCTCTTCCTCCTCGGTTAGCAGGTCCACCAGCAAGGTCGCCAAGCTAGCTTGCTGCAACACATAGGCCACGTAGCGGTTGCGCGGGCTGTGCCTGCTGCTGCCGCTGCCATGAGCGAACAATACCACACCCACGGCACCAGACGGCACCACCAGATCGCCTCGCAGCGTCACGCCACCGGCTGCCACCTGCACAGGTCTCTCGTTGCTCTCTTCACTGTTCTCCATCATGTGGGCACGCTTCCTTTCCCGTCCCGTCGCACTGCGGCGCACGACTGCCTATTTGCGTACCTGCGGGCGGTATAGGCCGGTGATAGCCTCTAAATTTGGCCGGTACGTCTCAGTGTTGTAATCGGCGCGGTCCACGCGGCGGGGCGGTATGTCTTTGCCGGGAAGGTCTGTGTAGATGTACTCGCCATTTCTGTGCGCGGCCATGAAGCCGTGGGTGCCTTTCTCGACCAGGCTCATCGCCAGGTTGGCGTAAAAGATCGCCATGTGCTTGTCGTACAGGTCCGGCTCGCCACTACGCAGGATATAAGTGACATCTATGGGCAAGAAGCGGACATGTGGAATCCGTGTCTCAAGCTCCACTGCCAGAAACTCGGCCACGTTTGCCTTCTTGCGGTGCCCGTAAGCATCGGCCTCACCCACGTCCGGCACCGGCGTCCCCAGGTTGGCACCCTCCGACATCACCACTATAGAGTCGCCCACGGGGTTGCGCCGGTCGCCCTCTATTAGCTTCGCCAGGTGATCTATATTCACAGGCACTTCGGGGATGAGCAGGCGGTCCGCCCATGTGACAATGGCCGTTTCAAGAGCAGTGAAGCCCGCGTCTCGTCCGAAGATGCGGAACAGCACCGTCTCTCTATGCGAGCCGGCAGTTGAGCGCACCCGCTCAACAAACTCGGCTGCCCTGTGGACGGCGGTTTGGAAGCCTATGCAGTAGTCGGTGCCGGGCACGTCGTTGTCCATCGTCTTGGGTATGCCCCATACAGGCACACCTTCGGCATGCAACCGCGCCCCGTAGCTGAGCGTATCGTCGCCCCCGATCACGATAATCCCATCCAGACCCAGGAACTCGATGTTCGATAACACCACCGAAGTGAGATCAACGCGATCATCCGGCGCATGCCCCTTGCCGTATTCGGTAAGATGCGTGGGCAGATCGCCCACCTTCACCTTGGCGGGGTTTGTGCGGGTGGATTGCAGAATAGTGCCGCCGAGACGATCTATGGTGCGGGTATTGAGGGAATTGAGTGGGAAGAGGTAGCCACCCTGCCAGGTGCCGGCATCCTCTACGCGGAAAGTGAGAGCATCTACGCCCCTGGAGCGGTCCATGTAGGTGATACCTTCCCAACCCGCCCTCAGCCCCAGTATGCCGATGCCCATATGCTCGGCCCGATAAACAACAGCCTTGATGACGGCATTGAGGCCCGGCACGTCCCCACCGCCCGTCAGTATCCCCAGTCGCCTGACTCCTATTGGTGTACTATTAGCCATATACAACCTCCCGGCTCTTGGTTACACGTCCTAGACAATGCCCATATTGTCCGCATAAAAGGTGGAGTGTGCAAGGGGAGGAGCCATTGCCCCAACTAAGTCAACATAGAACCTTAGCCAAGCCCGCCCGCGACTACAGACCCACAGATTGACAGGTAATATCAGGTACACTATTAGGTATGAACGAGAGCACAGCACAACGATTATCAACCGGAGCCATAGACTGGCTGGAAGGTAGACGGCTACGAGCATGGGAACCGCACCAGGAAGGTTGGACGCTGCGACGCATAGGGCCACCCAAGCGCTGTGGATACTGGGGTAACACAAGGAGCCGTCAGCAAGTGGCTGTGGCGAGTAGAGGAAGCAGGTGGGGCCGAAGGGTGGTACTGGCGACCATCTAAAAGGGAAGTGTCAGAACTCAGGGCACAAGGATCCAAATAGGCATTTTCCAGTCGCATCGCAAGCGTGACTTCGCTCGCACCTGGGCCAATTTTTGGGGTCGCGCTCTGAGTTCTGACACTTCCACATCTTTTGGCAATTGCCAGCCTTTGGCTTGCACACCTTCTCCTTGAAACTCACCATTTATGGGGATTTCTGTGCCAAGCGAGACACCGGAGCGGATATACATATCTAAATATAAACGTCTCCAATACTCGTTGTGTAAAACACGTACATACCCGAGATTGGATAGTCGATCACGTATGTCACCGATATCGGCTATATCAAGGTAGGCAAACCACAGTGCATTAACTTTATCTTTGTTGGCACCATCTGAGAGCACCGATAGCTGATCGGGAGAATCCAGGTTAATATGCCATCCTGACAGCGCATGTGGTTCATAAACGCTAATCAATGTCTCTGCCACGGCGCCTGGATAGGTCAGAATGAGTTTACCAGAAGCGGCAGCCGAGGCTGTATCCGTAGCTAAATCGTTCCAGTGTTGTTTATCTCCACGCCAGAAGATGGTGAACAGCGACAGCAAGAAAGTGAAGGCTACACATGCAAGACCTACTAATCTTAGCGCACCAAACCAACCTGGCAAGCGATAACAAGCAAGAGCACCGATGATCAGCGCCCATCCTAAAGTTGCATACAATACTGTTCGTTCCGCAAACCCTGGACTAATCTGGCTTACCAACGCCGCTGTTAAGATGGTCCCAACGGTCAAACTGAGGGCAGAAACTGCACCTAGAGGCAATTGCTGACACATAAGCGCAATCCCTAGTACGAACGCCACTAAGACACCTAAGAGCAAAACGTCATGCACTAGAGGCCATAGTTCCCACGGTGTTGTTTGGCTCCCAAAAAAATAAGTACGATTCTCCGCAAACCCCAGAATGGCACGGGTAGCCGCAAGCACTCTCCCCTGTGTGGCTCCAAGGTATGAAGCTCGCCAGGGGTCTCCGATGGGTATCGATGCCATCATCTGCGGTACCCAGGGCAAATAGCCAATTATCGCTAATAATGCCGAGGCGAAAAGGTGTATAACTTTCCACTTGTGTACTCTTAAGATGAGAGCAAAAACAAACAACTGCGGAACGAACGCGTAAAGTGGACTATAGTCAACGTACATGCTCAACAGAAGTGCGGCACCATAAAGAAGTGCCCAGCGCCACTGTGGTGTGCGGTAGAACGACACCAGTGCGAAGTACGAAACACTAACCAATAGCATGGCTACGGCGTATTGTCTTGCTTCTTGAGAGTACCAGATATGGAGTGGTGAAAGAGCCAAAGCCAAACTCGCCAACAGTGCAGCCCATGGCTTGAGAATCTTGCTTCCAATTGCATACACTAAGATAATCGTGAGGGTACCTGCAACGATACTGAGTATACGTCCGGCACTGACTTGTGGTACAACCAGGGCTACCAACTTCACCAGGGCGTAATATAGAGGCGGGTGTGTGTCATATGCTCCGCGCAATCCGAGCACAATTGCCCACGGCTGCTCCGAAAACTGGACTGTGTAACCCTCATCCAGCCATAAACTTAGCTTATCATAGTTGTAGAAGCGTAGAAACCCACCTAGCAGTGTCACTACCCATACTAATTGACCAGGTAGCAAGAAAGAAGCAGACTTCAATGCCATTCTTGCAGTGTTCTTGGTAGTGATCTTCTCAACAGTGGACTGCATAGCTAAGCTCTGTTGTATAGTTCAGCAACAATCGTATAGAAGATAGAAAGGTGGGGATACGAAGATCAACGCCACCAATAGCTATCATCCATTCATCCATTCCTCATTCCGCACCCGCCCGCTGCCGCGACTTCTCGATCAGCCGAAGGCTCAGGCGTCGAGGGTCTATTACGCATATCCTGATCGAGGAGCATCATCGGGATGCCTTTCTCGATGGGGTACACACGACCGCAGTTCTGGCATTTCATAGCATCACGCAGCCGCTTGATGTCGCCACCACACGCCGGGCACGCCAGGATGCCTTCCAGGTTGATGATGCGTACCTGAGTCTTCTTCTGCCGCCGAGTTTTCGTAATCAGGTTCTTTGCAAACTTGGGGAGGATAGTATCGGCGAGTGTGACGCCGCTGCGCTTGAGGGAGGTAATGGGCGACTCGCGTGGTACCACCATCTTCTTGAGAGCGCGGGAGTCCTCCAGGTTGAGGGGCGACTTGTCGCGCATCTCGATCTGGATGTTGCCTTCCCATTCGTATTCCATCCAGAACATATCGGGCAGCGAGCGGTGGAATCGAGCAAACCAGGGGTTGTACTCATACATGT
>JBBSIK010000081.1:0-9273 GCA_038232115.1 Chloroflexia bacterium | reverse complement strand
CAATGACCAGTCGTGGTGCGAAACAGACATGGAGGGGGGAGTGGTGTGAGGAGATTCGGGGGTGTGGTCCCTAGGTTTGTCTTTCTGAAGCGTAAAGAGTAACTCGTAATATGGCTTACTAGAGAGAGTTGCTCGATATTCAGCATCTGTGTTTAGCGAGCCGCATTACGAATTGCGCTTTACGTTTCACGTTTCAGGCACCAGCACAATCTTGCCAAACGCCGCACCCGACTCGATCCGCTCGTGGGCTGAGCGGGCCAAGCTGAGGGGCATAACCGAGTCGATTACCGGAATGAACGTCTCATCGGCGAAGAGGGAAAGTATCTTCTCCATATCCTCACGGCGGATCAGGTCGAACGAGCCGGTTATGCTACCGTTCTTCATAATGAGGTCCATCACGTTGATCTGGGCGACATCGCCGCTCAGGGTGCCTGCACAGACGATGCGGCCCCTGCGCCTTAGCATGGAGATAGATTGTTGCAGAGAGGCCCGACCCACCAGATCGAGCACCAGGCTCGCGCCTCGGCCTCCTTCTGTTGCCTGCATGACGTTCTGTATGATGCTTTCCGGTGGGGCGGTGCGGTCAAGCACGACATGAGCGCCAAGCCTGTGCAGACGTTCGGCCTTGTTCGCTTCGCTAATGGCAATCACGGTAGCGCCCTTCCAACGTGCTATCTGCAAGGCAGAGGTGCCCACGCCGCTCGAAGCCGCATGTACAACCACGCAGTCGCCCGCGCCGACGTGGCCGTTATAGAACATGGCTATCCACGCCGTCGTGAACGCAAGTCCGATGCTGGCCGCCGGTATGAAGTCAAGGCCATCAGGTATGCGGTATAGCTGGTTAGCAGGCAGCGTGGTGTACTCGGCGTAGGCTCCATTGCGCTCGCGCCCCAATGCTTCAAACGTAGCAACCACATGGTCGCCCACGTCCCAACCCTCGACGCCCTCTCCCAGCCGCACTATCTCGCCTGCCACGTCCATACCCAGCACATGGGGCATCTCCTTCTGGATCGAGAACTGCCCCGTGCGGTGAAAGATGTCGGTATGGTTCACCGTAGCTGCGCGCACCCGCACCAGCACCTCGCCCAGCCCAGGCTCCGGCACAAGCATATCTTCATAGCTCAACACTTGCGGCCCGCCAGGCCCGCGCATGACGACCGCTTTCATAGTGCTCAATTGTGCGATTGCGTGCTGCATCAAGTTGAAAGTTCCGAGTACAGAGTAGTTATTGGTGATGAATCCTCAACAATCTTTAATCTTTGCGCGTTCTTTGCGTCCTCGCGTCTTTGCGTTTTCGTCTCCTACTATCGTCTCACTAACGATTGAGCAGCGACCCTACGTACTGCAACAGCGAGTTGGCGCACACCGCGCAGTATCCGTGCTGCTCCACCAGGCGATTGACCACGTCGTTGATACGACGTAGCTGCTCTGGGTCGGGCGTTTTAGTAGAGGTGGTGATCTTTACCACGTCGCGCAGATCGGCGAACAGCTTCTTCTCGATAGCTTCGCGCAGTCGTTCGTTGGAGGTGTAGTCGAACGACTGACCGCGACGGGCCAGGCTGCTGATGCGGATCAGCATTTCCTCGCGGAACGCCTTGCGAGTCGTGTCCGCGATGCCAATCTGCTCCTCGATAGAGCGCATGAGCGTCTCGTCTGGATCGCGGTCCTCATCGGTCATCGTATCGCGCATCTTGCTGCTGCTGCAATACGCCTCCACGTTGTCCAGGTAGTTGTTGAATAGCGTGCGGGCCGCCTCCTCAAACGAGTAGACGAACGCCTTCTGTATCTCGCGCTTGGCTACATCGTCGTATTCCTTACGGGCTTCGCCGATCAAATTAAGATAGTGCTCGCGCTGCTCCCTCGACACGGAGGTATGCTGCTCCAGGCCGTCTCTGAGGGCGCGCAGCGCATCTATAGGGTTGATGCAAGTGACACCCTCCCGCACCAACGCGCTCGACAGGCGGTTAATTACGTAGCGCGGCGAGATGCCGTCCATCCCCTCACGGTCCGACTCCTCCTGTAGCTCCTTCACGTCTTTCGCCTTGAAGTCCTCTATATCCTCGCCGTTATACAGCTTGAGCTTCTTCATCAGGCTCACGCCCGCCTTCTTGCTCGGCTCCAGGCGCGTGAGCACGGCGAATATGGAGGAGACTTCCAGCGTATGAGGCGCGACATGTACGGTCTGGAGGGCGCTTTGCTTGAGCAGTTTCTCGTATATACGCACCTCATCGTTCACGCGCATGTTGTACGGCACCTTCACCAGGATTATGCGGTCCTGTAATGCCTCACTCTTCTTGTTGCCCACGAAAGCCGCGTATTCGGTTTCGTTAGTGTGAGCTATGACTACCTCGTCGGCGTAGATCATTGAGAAGCGGCCCGTCTTGATGTTCTGCTCCTGCGAGAGGCTTAACAAGACGTAGAGGAACCTCTCATCCGTCTTGAGCATCTCTACCATCTCGCATATACCACGATTAGCCACGTTCAGTTCGCCATCGAAGCGGTAGGCGCGTGGGTCGGACTCGGAGCCGTATTCGCCTATAGTAGACAAATCTATGGACCCGGTCAACTCGCTTATGTCCTGGCTGTTATGGTTGATAAAGCCATTAGCAGTAAAGGAATGGGTGCCAGGTACGGTGAGGTCGTAAACTTGAGCGATACCCTCAGTAATCTGCCGGACTTCCAACCACACTTTGGAGCTATCAAGATGGGCACGCAACGACTCCAGTGTAGGTGAGGTTATAGATACTACTTTCTCCGCCTCGGCAATAAGAACGGAGAGTGAAGAGTGCGTGAGATTGCGGCCCCACTCTCCAGTCGTAGCATATCCCTGGAAACGAGAGATTCCTCCGCGCTGCCCGTATGGAGCTTCCGAAATCAGCACGCTGACGGCTGATTGCATGCCTGGAATATGGTCAAAGTTAGTGCTACCCCTCTTTGGCACGAGACCAGACCCACTATCCGTGCATTGGTCCCGAAGGGATGGAATAAGTTCAGCTAACGATATTACATCATCACCCAGTACGACTACTGAGAAGGCCGTATACTTGCCCTGGATTGTCTCTCTATAGAGAGCCGAAACAATACCCAGGTTCAGCAGCACAACTTGCACCTGCCGCGCCAGTTCTTTCGAGGCTGAGGCAATTTTGAAACGATCACTGGCAACGGACTTACGTGCGCTGATAGTGCCATCTCCCCAGAAAAGGCCCTCTAAGAAGGCAAGCACAATCGGCTTTGGCGCAGACATGATGATGCGAGGGATGCGCTTATTGGCGGCACCGCGTGTGATACCACACACTTGCTCAAGCCAGTGTACCAACCTGATGGAGGAAATGCTGACCGAGCGGGCATAGGTTCCGGCTTTGCGGTACTCTTTTGCCTGCACTGAGAACAGACTTTCGCACAGTCTATGCACATCGTCTAATACGCGCCTCTCACCGTTTGTGATCCACATGGCCGTATCTGTTAGCGAACCTTCAGCTACTATATAGCCAAGAAGGCGCGCCAAATCTTTATCCAGTGTCTGCGGCAAGGTGAGTTGCTTGTTCTGACCTCGACTTGACGGGCCGGCGTAATCAAAACGGGGCAGACTTGTGGCATGGCCGAATAGCTCAGAACCACGTTGGAGAGCCACGTAATCACCTACCTGCACGTCCTGTAATTTTACCCATTGTTCCTGACCTGCATGCATAACAAGAACCGGATGCACCATCGAGCCTTCAAGTTCATAACCCATCCTGGTTTTTATACGTCGAGTTGCCTTAACTCCACCGTTATAGAAATGAGAAGTCGGTTCCTGTCCCGCACGCCCCGTCACACCAACACCGAACGGTACAAAATCCCCTTCCCGCGCACTTACCTCCGATTGTATTTCGTCAAACCGCAGCATGCCCCGGTCTGTCAGCAAGACCATATCACCCGTTACGCACTTGGGGTCGGATGGCGAGAAGGTACCTATACCACTGCGCTTCTTTTCGGAGAAGACAATACGTCGCACCGGCACCCGCTCGATATGCCCACCATATGTATGCTCCAGGTCGAAGCGGCATCTGGGGCAGAGGTCGCCTTCGATGTAGATGCCGTACTCGCGCATAAAGTCATCGCGCAGTTCGTGCGGGATCAGGTGCAGAGGTTCTTCCTGCATGGGACAGTCACGGATCGCGTATACTGCCCCGGCTTCCGTGCGCGTGTAGTTCTCCAAACCACGCTTGAGCAGAGACACAATAGTGCTCTTGCCGCCACCCACCGGCCCCATGAGCAGGAGGATGCGCTTTCGCACTTCCAGCCGCTGCGCCGCCGAGTTGAAATACTCGACCACCTGCTGTAAGGCCTTCTCCAGGCCGAATATCTCGCCTGAGAAGAAGTTGTGCTGCATGAGGCCGCGAGGCCCTACCTCGACGCCCGAGGCTAGTATCATGTCGAAAATGCGGGCGTGGGAAAGCTCCGCTACTCGTGGGTTAGCCTTGACGATGTCGAAGTATTGCTCGAAAGTACCTTCCCAACCGAGAGCCTGCTCCTGCGTTCTGAACTCTTCAAGCTTCTTGATGAGGTCCATATCCGTATCCTTTCTTGACCTTTGCCGCCAAATGTCTCGGCCCTGGGGCTAAGAGCCTCGCATGGCGGCCAATACCGAGTACCGAGTCCTAATTTTAGAGATTGCCTCAACCGTGGTGGGAGTGCCGGTGCTCCACCCATGATGCTGTATTCAGTTGTGATCGTTGAGAATGACCGTCAAACAGCGACGGAGGGGACAATATCCTGTGTAGGGGTGGATATAGAAGGTAGAGGGTGGAACGTGTGCTGTTTGGTACAAAACCCCGGATGGGGAAGAAGCGGCAGAGGAGTCATCTTGCAGCTCAGCCACGGATTGAATAAACAGAATGCCGAGCGTCCAATACCAGCATGGAACTGGGCGCTATATACGCAAAATCCCCATGGGTCGCGCACGACGCTGGGGACATGAGGGTACACCTTAGCAAGCCATGACTGGATCGACCCTGAGATATTTCGTTATCTTATGTATAACACCAGCCCCCAATATATAGCAAGGTTTTCCACAGGTACTTGCAGGCCCTCGTCAATAGCTATTTGGGCTATGCCTTCATGCCTTCATGCCTTTCCCTACTTATATGTTAACGCCTTGCATAAGACAATGGTTGCATAGCGGAGCATTGGAATGACAAAGACCTACATGGCACATGAAACAGAGACAGGCCAGGCTTTGCGTCAGCTTTGCAGTGACTCACGACTGAGTGGTTGATGTAGATTAGATAATGTTATATTGGTAGAGGTATGTACTGCATATTGCGTATTGCGTGTTCGTCGTATTTAACGACCCATGCCTGACACTCCTCCTGTCGAAATAATAAGGTCGCCTAACCGCACCAAGACAGCTTCGGCTCGGTTGGTGGACGGGAAGCTGGTGGTGCGTGTGCCCGCGGGCATATCGCCTGAGGAGGAGCGCGAACTGGTGTCGAAGCTGATGCCTCGCGTGCTCAAAGCCCATCGCAAGCAGCGCCCCACAGGGCTGCCTGATCTCAAGCGCCGAGCAGCAGAGTTGAACAAAGCCTATTTCGGTGGCAAACTGCGCTTAAAGGAGATAAAGTGGGTCGGCAACCAGGAAAAGCGATACGGGTCATGCACACCCTCCACCGGCACAATACGTATATCCGACCGCATAGCTTTGATGCCTGCGTGGGTGCTCGACTATGTTATCATGCATGAATTATCGCACCTGGTGGAGGCGAACCATTCGCCCCGCTTCTGGCAAATTGTGGCGCGCTACCCTCTTACCGAACGCGCCCGTGGCTACCTGATAGCGGCGCAACTGGAGGGCGAGGCGGGGCCGGAAGACCTGGACGATTTTGGAAGTGAGACTTAGAATCTGGATTGTTCGTGTGTAATCGCAATTTGATATAACAAATGGATGTGCTTCTACGTTTAGAATGGCGGGGAGGCCAGCCGTATGTTCCTCTTGAGGTGACCTTTGCTGACTAACAGGCCTGTGAGTAGAGAGTGACCAGCACAAGTAGCTCGCTGAATAACGCCGCCGGTGGTACAGACGCGGTGGATGCTACGGATAGCGCCGGCGCTGTTCGTCCAGTTGCCGAGGGCTTAGAGGCTCCCGGCGCTTCCGTGACCGCAGAGCGATTTAGGTGGTTGGCGCGTCCTGGCGTGGAGCCGGTGCTGGTCACGTTGCTCTTTGTCGTGCTAACTGTGTTGATGACCTGGCCGTGGACCATTCACATGGGCGAGGCTATCAACCCCTTCGGTGACGTGATACTGCAAATGACCAGTATGCAGTGGAGCGCCCATGCGCTCACTACCAATCCCACCGGGCTGTTCGAGGCCCCATTCTTCTACCCCTACCAGCACTCGCTGGCCTTCGCTGAGAACTTGCTGGGCCAGGCTATAATCACCCTTCCCATCTTGCTGATCTCCGGTAATCCGGCCCTCGCTTCCAACTTCTACGTGTTGCTGACATTTGTGCTCACCGGCCTGTTTACCTACTTGCTGGTGCGCGACCTGACGGCCAGCAGACTTGCCGCGCTGCTTTCGGCTGTGGCCTTTGCCTTCTGCCCGTTCCGCTTTATGCAGATGGGCCACCTCAACATTCTCTCCACTCAGTGGTTTCCCTTCACCCTGTGGGCGCTGCGCCGAGGGTTGGGCGTACTCGATTACGGCGTCTGGACCTCGCGCTTCGGGCCGGTGCAGCGCAAATCAATAGTGCGCCACCCTCGTGCGGTCCTCTGGCTCATACTGGCAGCGTTGGGTGTCGTTGCGATGGGCCTGTCCAGCATCTACTTCTTCTACTTCCTGGCGCTGACGGTTCTGCTGTATGTGTTGTGGTGGCTCATCTTCGAGGTGCGGGTCGCCAGGCAGGTGGCAGATGTCGCCTGGGCACCCGTGTGGGTGGGTGGGCTGCTCGGCCTGGTTATAGTAGCGTTGGTGCTGGGGCCGGTTTTTTGGCCCTATGTGCAGATAAACAACGAACTGGGCATCAGCCGCTCCATTTACGAGGTGCAGAACTGGAGCGCCAATTGGAGCTACTACCACAACGTTTTGCAGAGCAATTGGCTGTATGGGCAGCTCCTCGCGCCTTCCTGGGTGTCGGCATCGGGCGAGCGCGAGCTATTCCCTGGGATAATCGCCTCGCTGCTGGCAGTGGTGGGCCTCGTTTTCGGGCGTGGCCGTGCGCGCTGGTATTACCCCCTCCTCGGTATCTTTGCTCTAGTTATGACGTTCGGCCTTACCCACAACTTCCCAGGCACTTCACGTGAGATACCTCTGCCCTACGCCTTCTTCTACGACTGGGTTCCCGGCTTCAAGGCGTTGCGGGTGCCGGTGCGCTTCGCCGTGCTGCTCGATTTCGCGATCTATGTGCTGGCCGGGTATGGCCTGGCGAGGCTACTCTCTCTCAGGCGCGCCCCGGAGCCTGTGGACGCCAGACCCGAGAACCTGGGCGCTATAGTGCTCGATACTCAGGTGCTGACACCTATCGAGCCGGAAGTTGTAGGCAAACCCACGCGCCGCTGGCCTCTCATCCTCGCGGGGGCGCTCACTCTGCTTGTGCTGGTCGAGTTCGTCAACCCGCTGGATGCCACCAACAGGCGTGATGTATCGGCACAGCTGGCGACAATCGAGCCCTATAGCTGGCTCGCCAGGCCGGAGAACAAAGGCCCGGTGCTCGAACTGCCGATGAGCGCAGACCAGCCGGACGTATGGTACGCCTTCTTTGACACAAAGAATTGGCAGCCTCTAGTCAACGGGTGGGGCAGCTTTGTGCCGCCCGGCACCGTGAGGCTCAAGCAGGCCCTCGATGCCTTCCCCGATCCCACAACCGTAACGATATTGCAGGGCCTGGAGGTACGGCATGTGGTGGTGCATTTGTGGCAATATCCCAAAGAGGCGCAGGCTGTCCTCAAGAAGCGGCTGGACAGCACCCCGCAGCTTCTGATGGCCTATCAGGTTGGCGACAACTACGTGTATACCGTCGCGTCCGACCCGTGGCTGCGAGGTATAGCCAACAACCTGGTTAAGAGCAAGTCGAACATCTGGATAGGGGAGGCTCGGCATGGCAGCATGCCCGCGCTCGAAGTGCTGGCCTATACGCTCATGCGCTGGGGTGTGCCCAGGAGCCAGATGGGCGGCAACATAGACATAGGCTATCGGCCTATCGGTTCGCTGCCATTCGGCACGCCCGCTGACTACGTGCTCGCACCCAACTTGCCGGGTTCTGACGACACGCCGTTCGGCTACGAGTACATGTCTGAGGTGCTAAACAACAACCCCGCCGTCCGCCTCTTGCAAAGCCCGCCCGTGGTCGTCAGGACCTATGAGATGTCCGTGCCCGGCGCTCCTCATATTGACCTCTCAGGGTTACGCATGGGAGTGAACCCCACGGGGATAAACTTTGGGAGTGGACCTGGCACGGATGCGAAGCCGCAAACTCTGGCCGTGAATATGACCTTTATCTCTTTCACGCCTTCACAGGTGTCGGTGCAACTCGATACTAAGGCCGTTAGTCTGGCGCTACCGGCGGGCGTGTCGCGCATCTCTACGAGGGTGTTCACCACACCGTCTCAAGTAACACTCTCCAGGCAGTCGGGTGACGCGGCGTTGCTCAAGGTGGACCTGATAAAGCAGGACCCCGGCGCGGGTGGCGGCCCGGATGCTTTCCTGCTGCCCACTATGCAGCCCATGCCGATGCCTCTTGGGGTGACCACCGCGAAGGAGAGCGACCTGCTTAACGTCCGCATGCGCATCGTGGCCCCGGTAGGCGACGGTGACTATGCTGCCACGCTGGACGTGTATGTTGAACCGTGGGGCACGCACCCCCAGGGGCACTTCGGCTACTGGTCGGTGGTGGTGCCGGGCGATGGGAAGCCGCACGATTTCACCTTCCAGCTAGACCCTGTACTGAAGAAGGTGACGGCGAAGCAAGACGGGACCAATGTACAGACGTTCGGCTGGCAAGGTCCACCCATCCAGGGCGACTTCCGCGCTACGCTCCACGTCACTCACAAGAACGCTCCGGTAGCCAGCGTGCCACTCTACCTGTTCACCCTGGATGAGGGCAAGCTGACGGACTGGCAGCCGGACGGGGCGAGCGTGTCGGTGGTGCGGCCTTGACGCTTCTCCAAATAAGCTTTTCAGTCAGCAGATTTTACGGACCCCGCGAAAGTAGGTAAGGTTTTCAATTACTGGGCGAGCGAGCACTACATCCTGGCAGCGATGACGGACATGCAATACTTCCACCACAAGGTGGACCCCGTT
>JBBSIK010000080.1:0-9325 GCA_038232115.1 Chloroflexia bacterium | reverse complement strand
GATTGGGTGTGCGTGTCTATGCTGGAGAGCGCGTCGTCCAATATAAGGATGGCGGGGTCGCGCATGACGGCTCGGGCGAGGGCGGTGCGCTGCTTCTGGCCGCCGGAGAGGGTCACGCCGCGCTCGCCTATGACCGTTTCGATGCCCGTGGGGAACTGGTCGAGGTCCTGGCTCAGGCGCGCCACTTCCACTGCCCTGTTCACCAGCGCAGGCTCTGGCTCATCCACGCCGAACGACACGTTTTCGCTGAGTGAAGTCGAGAAGAGGAAAGTGTCCTGTGGTACGTAGCCGATGTTGCGCCGCAACACCTCCAGTGGTATCTGTCGCACGTCCACGCCGTCCACCAGCACGCGCCCCTCCTGCGCCTCATGCACGCGGGAGATCAAGTTGACGATAGAGGTCTTGCCCACCCCCGTAGAGCCTACAACCGCGAGTATCGAGCCTGTGGGTGCGTGGAACGAAATGTCGTCTAGCACCACGCGATTATCGTAGCTGAGCGATACGTGGTCGAATACTATGTCACCCCTGATACTCTCTACGTCATGGCGCGTGGTTGAGCTGTCGGAGATTTTGGCGCGGTGGCTCATCAGCTCGCGGATGCGGCCCATCGAAGCCGAACCCTGCTGGTAGAGCGATACCACCCAACCGAGCGCGATCATCGGCCACGATAGCATAAGCAGGTAGCCGTTGAACTGTATAAACTGGCCGAGCGTAATGTCGTGGTTGATTACTTCGTTGCCGCCCACATAGAGGATGGCAGCCGCCGCAAGCCCCAGCACCACCGCCATCATCGGCCATAGCATCTGGTTCAGCTTCTGGTATTCCATGCTTTTGCTCACGTACTCCTGGCTGGCCTTATCGAAATGCTTCGTTTCGTACTCTTCCTGGGCGTATGCCTTGACCACCCTGATGCCCGAAAAATTCTCCTGGGCGTAAGTGGAGATAGCGCCGAACTGCGCCTGTACGCTCTCATAGCGATGGTGCATGCGCCGCCCGATCAGGATGAATGCCACGCTCACCATAGGCATGAAGAACATCAGGATGAGGGCCAGCTTGAGGTTGACCGTCAGCATCAGTACGGAGGCGATAACGAACATCAGGACAGTACGCACGCCGTTCGAGAGGCCGGGTCCCAGGAAGCCGCGCACCGCCGTAAGGTCATTCGTTGCGCGGGCCATGATGTCGCCCGTGTGCATGCCTTGAAAGAAGCTCTGTTGCATGCGTTGGAGGTGGGCAAACAGATCGTTACGCAGGTCGTATTCCACAACGCGAGATACCTGGTTGACAAGGTAGCGTCCGAAGAAGTCGGCCACGCCCTGTAGCGCCGTGAGCAGCAAGATAAGCCCGGCTATCATGACTACTTCTTCCTGTGGGCGCTTCTGCGTGAGCTTGTCTATGGCGTTGCCTATCAAGTACGGCTGCGCGAGACTGAGCAGCGTAGATAACACGATGGCCACGGCTCCCCACGCAAGCCTGCCCTTGAAACGTGCCATATATGGAATAAGCGCCTTGAGATCGTGCAACGAACGGCTCCTTAGATATTTACCTTTTTATGCCTGAATTAATAGTATACAGCAAATATTAGGCGCTCGGCTGAGGCTGGAGATGTATTTTCGGGGGACGACAGGCCATGGGTGGAGGCCAGGGATCAGGATGACATTTTGCGGGAGAGTTGCTAAAGTAAACAGTGCGAGAAAGTCGCAGTACGATCAGTGGTTGTAGGCACGCCACGTGCACTACAGTGCCGCTTGTACCACCATACGGTAGTTTGGGAACTGAGGGTAGCTTTGGGAACAGATTTAGCAGACAATGTAGTAGAAGGATTGGCAGTTCAACCTGCGCCCCTCAATGTGAGATCGGTGGCGATCAGCAGGCCGCTCATCATCGCCGGCCTCATCATGACGACCGCACTGTCGGCACTCGACGGCACTATCGTCACCACGGCTCTACCCACGATAGTGGGCGTGCTGGGTGGGCTGCCACTCTATTCGCTCGTGGTGTCGGCCTTCCTGCTGACGGCCACCACAACCGTGCCGCTCTATGGCAAGCTGTCGGACATGTACGGTCGCAAGCCTGTATTCATGTTCGGGGCCATCACGTTCATAGCGGGTTCAGCCCTATGCGGTCTTGCGTGGGACATGTATTCTCTGATCGGGTTCAGGGCGATACAAGGGCTGGGGGCTGGCTCGATAGTGCCCGTGTCTCTCACTATCATAGGCGACGTGTTCGAGATTGAGGAGCGGGCGAAGATACAGGGCGTGTTCGGCTCAGTATGGGGCGTATCGAGTGTAGTTGGGCCGCTAGTGGGCGGGACTATCGTGCAGTACTTCGACTGGCGGTGGGTTTTTTTCATCAATGTGCCTGTGGGCGTGCTGGCATCGCTGTTAGTCTTTCTCTACCTGCGTGAGCCTCGCGTACATAACAGCCACAGGGTGGACATCGCGGGGGCTGTCACGCTCACGGTGGGCATAGGCCTCGTGCTCGTGGGCCTGCCTCAGCTGGTACGTGGTGGCGGTGAAGCTTCGTCTACCGGGCTTCTCATGCTCGTGGGGGCCGCTATATTGCTTGCGCTGTTCGCCTTCTACGAGCGGCGAGCTCCTGCGCCCATTCTGTCGTTCGGCCTCCTGTCGCGCCCGGTGATTGCGGTACCGTGCCTCGCGGGCGTGCTGGCCGGCGGGGTGCTGATAGGGTACGCCTCGTTTGTGCCGCTATTGGTGCAGGGTTCGTGGGGCGGCACGCCAACACAAGCCGGGCTGATAGTAGCGCCAATGTCTATTGGGTGGCCCCTCGCCAGCTCCCTGAGTGGTCGCCTCATCAAGCGGTTCGGCTACTATCCGCCGGTGGTTGCGGGCATGTCGCTCATCATGCTGGGCACGCTTATGCTCACAACTGTAAGGCTTGTAGATGACATATCCCTCAAGGCTGCAATTACGCTGGTGGCTTCCCTTGTCACAGGCCTGGGGTTCGGGTCGAGCACCACGACGATGCTGATAGCGTTGCAGGTATCGGTGCCATGGTCCGAGCGTGGGGCAGCAACTGCGGCGGCACAGTTCTTCCGCAATATGGGGCAAGCAGTGGGGGCAACTATGCTGGGCGCGGTGCTTACGTTGTTTCTGACACCGATGCTGGCTACACAGCAGGTGCGCTTGTTAGTAGCGGGCATACCATCCTCTATGAACAAGGCTGGCGCCGACCCGGCCCTCGGTCCTGTGAACGCTCTTTTCGACCTGGCGATCCGCCCTGAGCTTCCCTCGCAGGCGCGCGATGTGCTCTCCGACGCGCTGTCAAACAGTCTGTGGTGGGTGTTCGCTGGCATGTTGCTGTTGGCGGCACTGGGCGCGATTATGGCGACCCGCTTCCCCAGGGTGGTGCGGGAGGCAGACATGGGCGAGCCTGCGCCTGATGTGGGCAAGATGTTGTGAGTTCGCATCTTGTTTTACTCACATTGGGACAGGTCCAGCAGAGACCGCATGGCAGTTTCAACCGCCATGCAGTCCCGGAGGGCAAATAGATGGAGACGAACCAGCCTGTCGCCTTTGTCTGGTATGTTGCATAATGATCACAGCTTGCTGAATATCTGGTGGAGGATCGCTCAATGAGCAATAGTGAGTGGTACAAAGACGCGGTTATTTACGAACTGCACGTCAAGGCGTTCAACGACAGCAACGGCGACGGGATCGGTGACTTCGAAGGGCTAACGCAGAAGCTGGATTACTTGCAAGACTTGGGCGTGGACTGCATATGGCTACTGCCCTTCTTCAAGTCGCCTCTGCGCGACGACGGCTACGATATTGCCGATTACTACGCCATTAACCCCGATTATGGCACCGTGCAAGACTTCAAGCGGTTCCTCAAGGAGGCGCACCGCCGTGGCATCAAGGTGCTGGCCGACCTCGTGTTGAATCACACCTCCGACCAGCACCCGTGGTTCCAGGAGGCCCGCGCGTCTACCGACCCGAAGAAGCGCAACTGGTACGTGTGGAGCGACACCGTACACAAGTATGATCAGACCCGTATTATCTTCACAGATACCGAACGCTCGAACTGGACATGGGACGACGTGGCGGGACAGTATTACTGGCACAGGTTCTTCAGCCACCAGCCAGACCTCAACTACGACAACCCCGATGTGCGCCGAGCCATGGTGCGTGTGATGAAATACTGGCTCGACATGGGCCTGGATGGATTCCGGTGCGATGCGGTGCCGTACCTGTACGAGCGGGAAGGTACCAGCTGCGAGAACCTGCCTGAAACGCATGACTATGCCAAGACTATCCGCCGCTATATAGACGACCACTACCCGGACAGAGTGCTGCTCGCCGAGGCGAACCAGTGGCCATCGGACGTGCTGCCCTACTTCGGCAACGGCGACGAGTTCCACATGTGCTTCAACTTTCCGCTTATGCCTCGTATCTTCATGTCATTGCGGCGGGAAGAGCGATGGCCCATCACCGAAATCATCAGCCAACTACCGGCCATACCACCCAACTGCCAGTGGGGTATTTTCCTGCGCAACCACGACGAACTGACCCTGGAGATGGTCACTAATGAAGAGCGCGATTACATGTACTACGAGTACGCACGTGACCCGCGCATGAAGATCAATATCGGTATCCGCCGCCGTCTTGCCCCCCTGCTCGACAACGGGCGCAGGCAGATAGAACTGCTCAATAGCCTCTTGCTAACCCTGCCGGGTACTCCCATCATCTACTACGGTGATGAGCTTGGCATGGGCGATAACATCTTCCTGGGCGACCGCGACGGCGTGCGTACTCCCATGCAATGGTCCAACGACCGCAATGCGGGCTTCTCCCGCGCCGATCCTGCCCGCCTGTACAGCCCGCCTATCAGCGACCCTGTGTATGGATACGAAAGCATCAACGTCGAGGCCCAGCTACGCACCCAGACGAGTCTTTTGCGTTGGATGAAGCGCATGATCCATGTGCGCAAGCAGTATCCCGTGTTCGGCAGAGGCGACACTTACTTCTTGAATCCCGCCAACCCTAAAGTGCTAGCCTACATACGGCATTACGAGGACACAGACGTGCTGGTGGTATGCAATTTGTCGCGCTTTGCCCAGCCTGTCGAACTCGACCTGTCGCAGTACAATGGTCGCCGCCCAGTGGAACTGATAGGCCAGACGCCATTCCCCCGCATCGGCGAACTGCCATACTTCGTCACGCTCGGCCCCCACGCCTTCTTCTGGTTCAGGCTCGACCGGGATGAGTAACGCGTTGAAAGTGAGATCAGGAGCACCTTTCAGCACCTGACTCGTCCTCCACTGGCACGAATCATGCACCCGTGCGTATTACTGCTGCTGGCCTCTTGTCGTAGCAGATAGGTGATTTTGCACAGCACTAAATACCTTTTCGGGGAGGCGCTTTTATGGCTACAGGAGCTACGCAGGCATTTATAGACAAGCAAAAGTGGCTGGACGATCTCTCTGACATCATTCAGCCGCTCGTCAAAAACGTGTTTAGCAGTGGTGGCGAAGCGGGCAAGATCGCTAAAGACTTCCTGAATGGCGTATGGCTAGGCCATCCTCTGCATCCCGTCATTACCGATGTGCCGGTAGGTGCGTGGACGATTACTCAGCTATTCGACCTCGTTAGCATAGCTCGCGGCGATGACAAAGGTCTGGACGCCGCTTCTGATCTCGCATTGGGTGCGGGCGTCGTGGCAGCAGTGGGCGCGGCCATCACAGGGTTGACAGATTGGAGCGACGGAAACGGCTCGATCCGGCGCATGGGCATGGCACACGCGCTTATCAATACAGGCGGTCTGGCCCTCAACATGACCTCGCTGGCCCTGCGCATGGGCGGGAAGAATCGAGGTGTGGCGCGTAGTCTCTCTGCCAGCGGCTACCTGTTGAACGCGCTGGCTGCTTACGTGGGCGGCGATCTTGTGTACAGCCTGGGGCAGGCGGTGAACCGCGACGCCTGGGTAGAAGGCCCGGACAAGTTCACCGATGTAGCCGCCGAAGAGGACCTGCGGCAGGGGGAGATGGTGAAGGCTGATCTCGATGGCAGGCCCATTGTGCTCCTCCAGCATGACGACGGCATCCACGCTTTTGATGGCACTTGTCCGCACTTCGGCTGCGGTCTGTGGGAGGGCAAGCTAGAGGGCCATGTCGTTACGTGCCAGTGCCACGGCTCGCAGTTTGATGTAACTGACGGCAGCCTCATACACGGCCCCGCCACCTCCCCGGTGCCCAGCTATGAGGCACGCAAGCGCACAGGGCGAGTACAGGTGCGGCTCAAGAAATAGGCGCAGACGAGAAAGTAGAGAAGAAGATAGACAAAACAGGAGGGGGCACGATGGCGAAGGGAAAGCGGCAGAACCCTATAAAAGGCTTGTTCTGTGGAATTGTGGCGGGAGCAGTCGCATCCGCTGCGATGGACCAGTATTGGAACCTGGTGGGGAATATACCCGGAGACCGGCCCGAGCAAAAGCCTAAGAAAGGCGATAATCAGCAGAAGGACGAGCCTTCTACCCAGATAATCGCCGACAAGGTGTCCAAGGCGGTGAGCGGCAAAGAAGTGCCGAAGAAAGACAAAGCGGCTGCGGGTGTCGGCGTGCATTACCTGACGGGCGTTACGTTTGGAGCGCTATTCGGTATTGTGGCGGCCCTTCGGCCCCGTACCGGCCTGTTCGCAGGTCTGTTCTACGGTGTCCTCATCTGGCTCTTTCTCGATGAGATGATGTTGCGCGCCCTCAATATTGCACCGGATCCTCGCAAAGTACCTGCGGAAAAGCATGTCGAAGCACTGGGCGCCCATCTTGTATATGGATCAGCCACAGCGATTGTGGCAAAGTTGCTCCTTAGATAGTGGGGGCATTCGACCAGATGACGCCTATCTGGTGGTAACGCCTCTAACAAAGGAGCAGAACAAACGCGGACTTGTGTAGTCCGCGTTTGTTCTGCTCTACCTCAAAATCGGTTGAGAACTATGCCTGCCCATCCGGCCCCTGCTCTATGGGCGCGTCTACCAGATTACCCCATTCGGTCCAACTGCCATCGTAGTTGCGCACGTTTGGATAGCCGAGCAGGTACTTCAGTACGAACCATGTGTGAGAGGACCGCTCACCTATGCGGCAATAGGCCACCACGTCCTTGTCAGCAGTGACACCCTGGACTTCGTAGATGTTGCGAAGCTCTTCCAGGCTCTTGAAGGTGCCGTTTTCGCGCACGGCGGTGGCCCAGGGCACATTGCGCGCTCCCGGTATGTGGCCTCCCCTCTGTGCGCCCTCCTGTGGGTAGTTGATCATGTGCAGCATCTCGCCCGTGTACTCGGGACCTGAGCGCACGTCCACGAGAGCGTAACCCGACTTGAGGTCATTGTTCTCCGTATCGAGGAGGGCCATCACTTGGTCGCGGAAGGCACGGATCTCGGCGTCGTTGCGCTCGTTAGCCTTGTACTGTGTGGGAGCGTAGCTGGGCGTCTCACGGGTCATGGGGCGGTTCTCGGCTATCCACTTTTGCCGTCCACCGTCCATGATCTTGGTGTTAGTGTGGCCGAACAGGTGGAATACCCATAGGGCGTATGTGGCCCACCAGTTGTTTTTGTCGCCGTAGAGGATCACTGTTGTATCGTTGGCGATGCCGCGCTCATTGCAAAGCTCCTCGAAACGCCGGCGGCCAATGTAATCGCGGCGTACCGAGTCCTGCAAGTCGGTATGCCAGTCGAGCTTGACGGCTCCCGGCACGTGGCCTTGCTCGTATAGCAGTACGTCTTCGTCCGACTCTACAATGCGGATGGCTGGATCGTCCAGGTGGTCCTCGACCCATTGGGTGGAAACAAGTGTCTCAGGATGCGCGTAACCCGATGTCTGCTCCATATCCTCCGGCTTCGTTGTAACTTGTGTGCCTGTGCTCATTCCGGTGCTCATTGTTTTACTCCTCTTGTGTGATCCCTATTTCTCGATGAGTTCTTTTTAAGTAGTATAGAACGCAGATGCTTTCTTATTATACACTGTTTCGGCTGTTTTAATGCCGGACCTTCGCCTATGACGGTCATATCAGACTTCAACCGTGGATGAATCAGGCACTGTAAGCGAAAGTCCTAAATAGAAGAAACATAACAGCTACAGCGCCACAGCTTTATAACAGCTATGTACCCTTTATCCGCTATTATGATAGCGATTAGCCGTCCGGCATTAGCGCAGCGCTATCCAAAGCCGCGCAGGGGCGTTATACCATTGTTCGTGCCATGTGACATTCCGCTCTAGTGACCCTGGGATATTCAGAAAACAAGCTTAGGGCGCAACGAAGTATTTTTGACCAGTCCTACGCAGGACCAAAGTACCCCTCACGCGACTGTCCTTTGATCTTGCTTTTGCGCGGAACACGTTGTTATAATTATGTCGTGTTGCAGTATTGCGCTACTGACAATCCCAGGGCTAATTATCATATCTTTAGCCCCAACTAAAAGGTCTCTACTTTCCCTATAGGAATTTGGTTCTAGGGCAACAGGCTGGTTTGATGAGCATCTATTTTGAAGGGCGAAGCATCAAGGCCCACAATGAAACACTCTGAACCGCCCCTGAGGCAGAACAATGTGTCGTTTCAAAACACCTCTTCTACCCAGAGCACTTTGCCGAGGGTGATGCGCGCTTCGCCTGCCTCCGAACCGCTCGCCTATGTCCGTGGCGCCAATTTGAACACGGTACCGGCCCTCAATGTGCAGGCGCCTGCTTTGCCTTCTCGCCGGAATATGCTCATGGGCGGTGAAGGCTTCCGCTTTGCCCTGGTGCTCGTCTTAAGTATTGGTTACGCCGCGCTGGTCCTTTACATGCTCTATCTGAGCACAGGCCGGGCCACTGTAGGGCTGACGGCACAGCGAGACGAAAATGGTATCTGGCGTGTCCAGTCGCTAGCGCCCGCCGGCCTGAGCTATGACCAGGGTGTGCATCCCGGCGACATCGTGGACAAGGCGTTCGACAACACGGGAAAGGCGATTGACCTCACAAAGCTGGGCACCTCGAGCAGCGACCTCCGTTTTGCCACCAGTGTCACCGTGAAACCTGAGTCAGCAGTGCCGGGCGCAAGTACAAGTTCTATAACAGTGGATACCGCCGTCGAGCGCCCAGATGGTCCTCTGCAACGTTGGGCTTATACTCTCCTTAGTCTCGTATTCTTCGCAGTGGGTGGCCCGGTCTTTATCAAGGCTCGGCAGCGTAGCGCGGCTACCACATTTTACTTCTTCTGCATTACGACTGCGATGACATTGGCGGTAGCGCCTGCCGGATATCTAGGCTCGGCCCCGCTCAGGACTTTCGTCTTTGTGTTAGCGACTGTGTGGGCAGGATCGTTTGCTCTCTTCTT
>JBBSIK010000079.1:0-9373 GCA_038232115.1 Chloroflexia bacterium | reverse complement strand
ATTTGGAGCCCTGCAATACCTGATGAGGGCTGCCTAACGACACGAAGTTGCTGCGGTTTAGCCATCGTTAGGACGCTTGAAGCTTCACAAGGGAGATTGCGAGTTCTTAGTTCTGACGCTTCCTTGGGTGCTGTACGAGTGCTTTTCGCCGGAGGAGGCCAGGCGTATCTCGGAGCGTATCGAATGGCACTACAGACCGGAACATGGGAGTTGGCTCAACATGGCAGAGATCGAGCTTTCCGCACTGGGGCAGCAGTGTCTTGAGCGACGCATTCCAGACATAGAGACCCTGGCCGAACAGGTGGCCGCATGGGAGTACGACCGTAACAACGCACAGTCACTATCCAGTGGCAATTCACCACTGCTGATGCTCGTATCAAGTTACGCCATCTCTACCCAACTATCACTACTTAGCTGGTGTTGTACTAGGAACACAACTTCCCGGCAACGCGCCTATTGCGAAATGGCAATCCTGCATGCAGTGAGCCAGGCAGGTGTTACATGAACATCACATTAAAACTGGGGTAACGACCTCTGTTTGCCTTGACCGAACCAGCCTTCTGTAGCTATATTTAGTTTCGACCCTTCATCGAGCACGGTTGTCGAACTATTCAAGGGGTCAGGTCGCTAGGTGATGCACAGCACACAGCCTGTGACTCTACAAGTTATAGGCGTAAACCATAATACGGCACCCATCCAGGTACGCGAGCAGCTTACCCCCATCTCCGAGCGCCTTGCCGTTGCTCACCAGAGGGTAAAGGAGCAGCAGAGCGTCCTGGAATGCGTAGTCCTGTCCACCTGCAACCGCTTTGAGTTGTATAGCCTCCAGGAGCGCCCGCCTCAAGAGCAGGAGCGCACCGACAAAGCGTCGCTCCTTAACCTGTTCGCGGAAGATGGGGCCAGCCTCCAGGATTATGCCTATTGTTATGAAGGCCCGACTGCCGTCGGGCATCTATTCAGGGTTGCCTCCGGCATAGACTCGCTCGTGCCAGGCGAGGTACAAATCCTCGGCCAGGTTCAGCGCGCCTGGCAAGAGGCGCACAGAGCGGGTGCCGTCGGGCCTGTCTTATCTCAGGCCTTCCACAAGGCGGTGGCGCTCGGCAAGCGTGTACACAGCGAGACTACTATAAGCAGACGGCCGGCCTCGGTCAGTTATGCCGCGGTGGTGCTCGCGAAGCAGATACTGGGCGCGGAACTGAGTGCGCGACGGGTGCTGGTGATCGGCACTGGGGAGGTAGGCGAGGGAGTGGCGCGCTGCCTCTACGAACATGGCTTCCGCGCCACCGTGGTAGCCCACCGTCAGCTAGAGCGGGCGCAGAGCGTAGCGCGACGATACGAGGCGGAAGTTGCCCACTGGGAAGACCTACCCGATCATCTAGCCGCTGCCGACGTTGTAATTAGCTCGACTGCCGCCCCGCACATAGTCTTGCCGTATGAGCAAATACAGGACGCCATCGCCCGCCGCTCCACTCGCTCTCTCTATTTGATAGACCTGGCTGTGCCCAGGGACGTGGACCCTGCGGCTGCCGACCTCCCAGGCGTGTATCTACAGAATATTGACGACTTGCAAGCCGTCGTGCGTACCACGCTGGAGGAGCGACGCTCTGCCCTGCCCCAGGTCGAGGAGATGGTAAACGCCGAGGTACGAGAGTTCACCCGGTGGCTCAACGCTCGCACTACTTTCCCGGCGATTAAGACGTTGCGAGAGCAAGCCGATGCGGTAGTGGAGCGGGAGCTACAGTGGGCCTTTGCGAAGCTGCCCGACCTGACGCAGAGGGAACGAGCAGTAGTCGAGGCGATGGCTGCCCGCATTACCGGCAAGCTGCTGCACGGCCCCATCCAGTGGCTCAAGTCACAGGCTGAGAGCAGCCTCGAACCGGACTATGGGGTGTCCTCGCTGGATACCAAGCAATTCGCCGACCTGTTCCTTTCCAAGGCCGACCTGCCGGACAGCGAAGATGCCGCGCCCGTAGTGCAAGAGACAAGAGGAGATATAGATGCAAGCTGACCGCGTAGAGCAAGAGGGGCCGACAGAAGAAGTGCCGCGCTTTATCCAGTATATTTTCTTCAAGCTCGACCCGATGTGGCGGCGACTCCCTGACGGTGAGCGTACAGACGGTAGGAAGGAGTTTGCCCAGGCGGTTGAGCAGTCGGCGTGCGTGCAGACCTTTTCCTACAGCACGCTTGGCTTGAAGGTAGACTCCGATCTAATGCTCTGGCGCATAGATGACTCCCTCGACGAGCTACAGGAGTCATTGGCATTGCTGCTACAGACCGGGCTGGGCCGCTACCTGGAAATCACCTATTTGCTCTTCGGCATGACGCGCCCCTCTACCTATACTAAGAGGCGCACAGTGCAGGAGCAGGCCGTTGACGAGCAGGAGAGATTGCGCTACTTCACTGTGTACCCATTCAGCAAGACGGTCGAGTGGTACTTGATGAGCAAAGAGGCCCGCCAGGGTATGATGAACGAGCACATGCGGGTGGGCCACGAATACGCAAAGGTCCGCCAGGTGCTCCTTTATACTACCGGCCTCGATGACCAGGAGTTTGTCGTCGCCTACGAAACCGACGACCTGTTTTCCTACCAGGGGCTGCTCATCGCCCTGCGGTCCACCGAGGCGCGCCGCTATACCCTCAAAGACCAGCCCGTATTTACCTGCATACACCGTCCGCTTTCTGAAGCCCTGGCACTACTTGGATAGGCCTGGTGCAACGAACGGCTTGAAAAGCATAGAAGAGGGAAACGACGCATGGCGATAGCTGATACGAGGTTTATGAACGCCTGCCGCTTGGAGCAGAGCGATACGACGCCTGTGTGGTTCATGCGCCAGGCGGGCCGTATGCTTCCCGAGTACCGCAAGATACGCGAGCAGTACACCCTCATGGAAGTATGCAGGCAGCCGGAACTGTGTGCCGAGGTTACGATGCAGCCTGTGCGCCGCCTGGGTGTGGACGCGGCGGTGATGTTCGCCGACATTATGCTCCCACTCATCGGTATCGGCGTAGGGGTGGAGCTTGTCGACAATGTGGGGCCTGTAGTCGCAAACCCGGTTAGAAGCATGGACGACCTTGATATGTTGCGGCCCATTGAGCCCGAAGAAGACGTGCCTTTCGTGCTCGATGCAGTCAGTATTCTCAAGCGAGAGATGGGCGACAAGACGCCATTGATAGGTTTTTGCGGTGCGCCCTTCACCCTCGCATCCTACCTGATTGAAGGCAAGCCGACCCGCGAATTCTCAAAGACCAAGGCCATGATGTACACTGCACCCGACGTGTGGCACAGCCTCATGGACCGCCTCACGACCATTATGACGCGCTATCTGCACGCGCAGGTAACGGCAGGGGTGGACGCGCTACAGCTTTTCGATAGCTGGGTGGGTGCGCTCAATCCGCGCGACTATGCAGAGTACGTGGAGCCTTATTCCCAGCGTATCTTGTACAGCCTGCGGGAGCGGGGCCTGCCGTTTATACACTTCGCCACCAACAGCGCCACCCTGCTGGACCTGATGAAGGGCGATGGGGGCACCACTGTCGGTGTGGACTGGCGTATGCCCCTCGATGTGGCCTGGGAGCGCATCGGCTATGACCTGGGCATCCAGGGCAATCTCGACGCCGCTGTACTGTACGGGCCGGACGAGTTCTGGCAGGCGCGGGCGCTCGAAGTATTAAGGCAAGCAGGCGGCAGGCCCGGCCACATATTCAACCTGGGTCACGGCGTTCTGCCCGACCTGCCCCTCGACAGCGTCACTCGCCTGGTGGATTTTGTCCACGAGCACGGCGCTGATTTTATGGTAGAACGCCAACCTGCCCTTGCGAGGACATAGAGAGATATATGGAAACTATGCAAGACGATGCGCCGGTAGGTGTGCTGCTGATGGCGTATGGCACACCCGAAACCCCCGACGAAGTAGAACCCTATTTTACGCACATACGCGGTGGGCGCACGCCCTCGCCCGAAGCTGTTGAGCACCTGAAGGAGCGCTACAGGCTCGTCGGCGGGAAGACCCCATTGCTTGAGATTACCAACGAAGTAGCGTCCAGGCTCCAGGAGCGACTCCGCGAGAACGGCGGCAACTTCAACGTCTACGCAGGGATGAAGCACTGGCACCCCTACATCGGCGACGTCATGGAAAAGATGGCAGTAGACGGTGTGCATCGCGTTGTCGCTTTCGCCCTGGCCCCCCACTGCTCGCGCATCAGCCTGGGCGGCTACCGCAAGGCTATTGACGACGCCCAGGGAAAACTGGGGCACCCCTTCGACCTGCCTTTCGCCAAGTGCTGGCACCACAACGCCCTGTGGCGCGACATGATGGCTACTCTGGTGCGCGAGGGACTCCAGCAGTTCCCAGAGGAGGCACGCGGCGGCGTAATGGTCATTTTTAGCGCCCACAGCCTGCCTGAGCGCATACGCACCTGGGACGACCCTTACGAACGGCAGCTACTGGAAAGCAGTGCCGCCGTCGCCGAGCGCGTAGGCTTGAAGAACTGGCACTTTGCATTCCAGAGCGCAGGCAACACCGGAGAGCCGTGGCTTGGTCCTGACATAGTGGACTACCTCGACACGCTGCATGGCGAAGGCGTGCGCGACGTGCTGAGTGTGCCGCTGGGCTTCGTCTCCGACCACCTGGAGATACTATTCGACATAGATATTGAGGCGCAGGAGAAGGCAAAGCAGCTAGGCATGAGGCTCTATCGCACGCAGATGCCCAATGTGCGCCCCGATTTTGTAGAGGTGCTCGCCTCGGTAGTGCAGGAGCAACTTGAAGCGCCCGTCCCCTGTTGGTGCTACCCTAATCTTGTGCAGGTAGCCCCCAGCAGGTCGGCGGCGTTGCAGGTGCTGAAGAAGTAGGCAATGGGACTTACCCCCACTCAACGCCGAACGCTGACCATCGGCACGCGCGCCAGCAAACTCGCCCTGGTCCAGACTGAGATAGTGCGTGCCGCCCTGTCTGCACTGGGCCTCGACCTCGACATACGGATAGAGCACATTACCACCAAAGGCGACGCGATCCAGGACCGCCCGCTGGCAGAGATAGGGGGCAACGGTCTTTTTGTGACGCGCATCGAGGAGGCGTTGCGTGCGGGCGACATAGACCTGGCAGTACACAGTGCCAAAGACCTCTCCTCCACGCTGCCTGCGGACATGGCGCTTGCCGCTTTCCTCCCCCGCGCCGATCCACGCGATGTGCTGGTGTCGCGGGAAGGGGTGCGTTTGGCCGATTTACCCCAGAGCGCGAGAGTGGGCACCAGCAGCCCCAGGCGTGCGTGCCTCATCAACACGCTGCGTCCCGACCTCACGGTGCTCAATATACGGGGCAACGTGGATACGCGCCTACGCAAATTGCGCGAAGGGCAATACGAGGCTATCGTATTGGCTGCGGCGGGACTAGAGCGGCTGGGCCTTGTAGAGTGCGTGACCGAATACTTCGACCCTGCCGTTATGCTCCCAGCGGTAGCTCAGGGCGTGCTGGCTGTAGAAGTGCGCGCCAGAGATAGCTTCACCGCAGAGCTTGTAGCACGGCTGAACGACCCCGCTGCCTCCACAGCGGTACGCGCCGAGCGAGCTTTTCTAGCTAGAGTCGGCGGTAGCTGTGCGCTTCCCGTAGGTGCATACGCGACTATAGAGGGCGAGCACTTGCAAATCCAGGGGATGATAGGCGCAGTAGATGGCCGCATCGTGCGGGGTGAGCAGCGTGCGTCGGCATCGAAGCCGGAGCAAGCAGGGGCAGCATTGGCAGCCGATATGCTTGCGAAGGGTGGACGCGAGCTAGTAGAGTCGAGAGAGGCAACCGCCCTATGAGCAGCGATGGGACCAACGCCACGCGAGTGACAGCAACGGAGCTTCCTCTGCTGGGGAGGCGCATCGTCGTGACCCGACCTCGTGAACAGGCGGCAAGTCTCGTCCGGCGTCTGCGCGAGCTAGGAGCGGAGCCGTTGGAGTGCCCGGCGATTTCGGTAGCCCCGTTGCAAGACTTTACAGAGTTGGACGCGGCTATTTCCCGCCTTGAGAGCTACGATTGGGTAGTATTCACCAGCGTTAACGGGGTGCGTGCCTTCGCGGACCGCTTATCGGCTGCGGGTAAGGACGCTGCGGTTCTATGCGCCCGTAAGATCGCCGCTATCGGCCCTGCTACTCAGGCGGAACTCCTCTCTCTGGGCTGCACAGTGGCCTTCGTGCCTGATACTTACGTTGCCGAGGCGATAGTAGAGCAGATAGAAGGCATAGAAGGCTGCCGCATGCTGCTGCCCCGCGCCGATATCGCCCGGCAGGCTCTGGCAACCGGGCTGAGAGGGAGAGGCGCTCAGATAGATGAGGTGGCGGCTTACCGCACCGTCCACTCTGATGCCATGTCCTCCCTGCCGGCTTTGCTCTCAACAGACTCCGCAGACGCTGTGACCTTTACCAGTTCCTCCACTGTTCGCTATACAATAGAGAGTATTGTTGAATCGGGGCTTGAGCGGGGCGATGCGATAAAGATGCTCAACCGAGTCGCCGTCGTGTGCATAGGTCCGATTACCGCCTCCACTGCCACGGAGTGCGGGCTGAACGTAGCAGCAGTCACCGACGAATATACCACAGATGGGCTGGTGAAAGCAGTAGTGGCCTTATTTGCCGGTGCCGATGGCGAAACGACCACCAGAGATACAGCAGCTATAGGAAAGGGGATCGCTGATGTTTGACGCTAAAGAAGCTGTAGAGAGCAACACACCCTCGCATCTCCGGAGGCTCCGCAGGCTGAGGCGCACGCCCTCGCTGCGTCGCATGGTGCGCGAAACATCTTTTACAGCAGACGACTCTATCTACCCGCTGTTCCTGGTAGAGGGCACAGGCGCTGTTCGACCTATCGGCTCGATGCCCGGACAAGCACAACGTTCGGTGGACATGCTTGTCCAGGAGCTAGACGAAGTGGCCTCTTTACGCATACCTGCTGTGCTGCTCTTTGGCATCCCCAACGAGAAGGACGCGGTCGGTAGCGGCTCATGGGACTCGCAAGGACCTGTGCAGCGGGGGATAGAAGCTATCAAGCGGCGCTCGCCCAGCACTGTTGTTATCGCAGATGTGTGCCTGTGCGAGTACACAAGTCATGGGCATTGTGGGGTGCTGTCGGCCTCAGGAGAGGTGATCAACGACGAAACACTGGCACTCCTTGCCCGCTCCGCCGTATCATTTGCCGACGCGGGGGTAGATATTGTGGCCCCCAGCGCCATGATGGACGGGCAAGTCGCAGCGATACGCGCGGGTTTGGACATGGCGGGCCACCAGCAGGTTTCTATACTCGCCTATGCCGCCAAGTTCGCCTCCGCCTACTACGGCCCGTTCCGCGAGGCTGCCCAGTCCACCCCGCAGTTTGGCGATCGTCGCGCCTACCAGATGGACCCCGGCAACGCTCGTGAGGCGCTACGAGAGGTGGCGTTGGACGTGGACGAGGGCGCGGATATGCTGATGGTAAAGCCCGCAGGCCCGTACCTGGACATCATACGCCGAGTCCGGGACAGCTTTGACCTGCCACTAGCGGCGTATCAGGTGAGCGGGGAGTATGCCATGCTCAAGGCTGCCGCGCAAAACGGCTGGCTTGACGAGCGCAGGGCAGTGTTGGAGAGCCTGACCGCCATTAAGCGCGCCGGTGCGGATATGATTATCACCTACTACGCCAAAGAAGCAGCCCGGTGGCTGGCGGAGCAAGAGTAACGCAGTGGTAGAGTCAGGCGAAAGTGCCCCTCAAAAGACGGATCGCTCGGCCAGCCTGTTCGAGGAGGCCAAGCGGCTGATACCGGGCGGGGTCAACAGTCCTGTCCGGGCTTTCCGAGGCGTCGGCGGCACTCCGCGCTTCATCGAACGAGGCGAGGGCGCATACCTATATGATGCTGACGGCAACCGCTATATAGACTACGTTCTTTCCTGGGGTCCTCTCGTCCTGGGGCACGCGCACCCGGCGGTCGTGCGGGCGATTACCGAGCGGGCGGCGAAGGGTACCTCGTTCGGCGCGCCCACCGAGCTTGAGACGGAACTGGCGCAGATGGTGGTCGAAGCTGTCCCATCGGTCCAGATGGTGCGGTTTGTATCGTCGGGCACCGAGGCCACCATGTCGGCGCTACGGTTGGCGAGAGCCTATACGGGCTGGCACAAGATCATAAAGTTCGATGGCGGCTATCACGGCCATGCCGACTCGCTGCTGGTGCAGGCAGGATCGGGGGTCGCCACGCTCGGCTTGCCCGACAGTCCAGGCGTGCCCCCTGGCGCTACCGCCGACACCCTTTCCGCGCCTTATAATGACCTTGAAGCTGTGCTGGGCCTGTTTGAGGCGTATCCTGAGCAGATAGCCTGCGTGATAGTAGAGCCTGTGGCTGGCAATATGGGCCTTGTGCCTCCCAAGCCGGGGTTCTTAGAGGGGCTACGGCGAGTGACAAAGGAGCATGGCGCGGTGCTCATCTTCGACGAGGTGATGACCGGGTTCAGGGTGGCTTATGGCGGGGCGCAAACCCTGTTCGACATCACCCCCGACCTGACATGCCTGGGCAAAGTAATAGGTGGCGGCCTGCCTGTGGCGGCGTATGGGGGCAGCGAGGAGATCATGCAGCACGTGGCACCCGCCGGAACGATGTACCAGGCAGGCACCCTCTCCGGCAACCCCCTGGCGATGGCAGCAGGCATAGCTACGCTCAGGCAATTGCAGGCATCCGGCACATACGAGCAGCTATCGAGTACAGCCGAAGCGTTGGTGTCCGGCTTCAGCGCCGCCGCCGAGAAAGCAGGCATATCTTTGCAGGCCACTTTGGTGGGCAGTATGTACGGCTTTTTCTTCAGCGACTCGGCTGTGAGCGACTATGCCTCCGCGAAGCGTGCCGATACAGATATGTACGCACGCTTTTTCCACAGAATGCTTGAGCAAGGGGTCTACCTTGCGCCCTCCCAGTTCGAGTCAGCGTTTGTATCAACCAGGCACGGCACCGAAGAAATCGCACACACTTTGCAGGCTGCCAGACATAGCTTTCGAGCCATAAGCGCGTAGCTTTGTAAGCGTTGAGAATAGGGGTGAGCACATGCGTTTCCTCTTTCTCCGTGTTGTGCTGGGATCTAGGCAGAACTACCTGGAGAGCACTAAAAAGTCGGGAGTATAACCTAACCCAGGGCCGGAGTTCTCATAGCTTCGGTACCGGCTTGCTATCCGAGCTTGTGTATTTATAGTAGGTATTGCGCGAGATACCTACTATCTCGCAGATCTCCCGGATGCTGTGCCCCCTGTCCTTCTTCAGCGCAAGCGCCGCCTTCCGCTTCTTCTGGTCTACCCCCTTCGGTCTTCCCCTTTTCTACCTCTAGCTCGTGCCGCCTGTAGGCCCGCATTGGTCCGCTCACGAATGAGATCACGCT
>JBBSIK010000078.1:0-9458 GCA_038232115.1 Chloroflexia bacterium | reverse complement strand
CGTTATGGGTTTCTGTGGTGACTTCGAGGCGGCGGGGGTGGTGGGTGGGGTCGCGCCAATACGGCTCGTGGGGTTTGGTGCAGAGGTCGCGCCTTTCACGGGTATGGAAATGTGTTCCTCATCGCTGAGGTGGGCCGCCAGGTTGATCGCGTCCAGGTCGGCACCGGCTGCCAGCCCTCCTGCCGCGTTCACCGCGTCGCTAACTCTCGATCCTACGGGCAAGGTGTAGACCCCTGCGTGCTCAATTGCTCCACTCACGAATACGGCCAACGTGCCCTCCTGCACAGGTGAGCGCACCGCATCTGCTCCCACGGTAACCACTCCAACGGCGGGAGAGGTTGTGTTCGGCTCCGGCGCTGAGAGTGGCGTCGGTGTGCCGGCGACGGTGATTAGCACTGCGTTCTGAGGTGAGATATCGCGCGTAGCAGCCAACCATGCGATGCCCGCTCCCGCAGTGGCGATGCACACGAGCAGGAACCATGCTATAGGCACTCGCCTCGTTAAGATCGCTTTCATAATCATTTGCCGTAATAAAATTGAAAGTCAGAAAGTCTGGGAAGTAAAGGCACTTTTCCCAGCTTTCACTTTTCACTCGCATTTAGCGTGTCGTCAGGATAGCCAGAGAGCTTGGCTGCATGTCCATGACGAGGTCGCCCGCGTCTCTCGCTCCTGCTTGCCTGAGCTGCGTATCGCCCGTCTTTGCGGGGTTGTTGGAGTAGGGATCGAAGAGGGTCACGTCAAAGGCGGTGCCCGCGAAGCTGTGCGGCAGGCTCACTTTGATCCTTGCCGGCAGGCCCCCTGTATACCAGAGCAGCAGGGTCGCATTCTGGGGCGAGCCATAGGCCAACAGTCCCACTTCAGCGTCCATTGGTCCATTCTTCACCGCGACCGGAAGCTGGCCGGGCGGGCGGCTCTGGTAGGCTCGGTAAGCGTAGTAAGCGGGCTTGGCAGAGCCATTGTTGGTCAGGAGTCCCCAACGGCCCCAGAACTGTTTTGGCCCTATGCCGTCCTTCAACTCGAAGAGCAGTGCCTTGTCGAGCCGTTCGCGCTGCATGCTCTCAATCGAGGCGAGGAAGGCAATCGCCCCTTGCGCGGTATCGGTGGCATGGTTCGCGCTGGTGTCGCCGGGGCCACCCTGCAGAACGCTGAACTCGGTGATGATAAGCTCGGGGTTGAAGCGGGTGTGCTGTGCTGTAATGGCCCGCACCTGGCGAATGTTGCTCGCAACCTGCGCGGGTGACTGGCCGTAGGAGTGCCAGGAGACGAAATCAACGCGGCCCCGCTCGCCCAGGCTGTCTTCGTGCTGCATGAACTCCTCCAGCGAGTCCGCGGCGAAGCTGGAGAGGGCGGGGCCGCCTATATGCACGGTCGGGTCGGCTTTGAGGGCAGCCTCAACGGTTGCGTCATACAGGCGCAGGTACTCCTCGTAGCTGGACCGCCAGAAATCTCCCTGATTAGGCTCGTTCCAGACTTCCCAGTAGCGCACGCCCAACTTCCGTTCAACGTTCACGTGCGTCACCGTCGCGGTGATAAGGGCCGACCACTCGTCGTAATTGGCGGGGGCTTCTATGCGGCTGGCGCGGCCCGCCGACATCGTCTCCGGCATATAGGAGAGGCAGATGAAAGGTTCTTTGCCCATCGCTCGTATGGCATCGAGTACTCGATCAAAGTCACTCCACCGGTAGGTGATCTTGCCGTCGGATGTGCGCTGCACGATACCGTAGAAGTTGAAGATATTATCCATGCGGACCAAACCGGGGCCGAGGTCGCGGCCCGCCAGCCTGATGTTGTCGAAGAAGCCTGGGTCCTCCGACTCGCCGCCCTGAGACAGTCCGATCTCTAGTTTGCCTTCGGGCGCGGGGTTGTCAAATACCTGCATCTCGTAATTCGGGCTGCCAACTTGCTTCAGGGTTTCCAGGCCCAGGTGGCCAAGTAGCACTCTGTTCGGCTCGCTTAGCTCAGGGTGATACTCGAAGCGAGCGCGCTCATACCATTGCACTTGCAGACCATTCTCGTCAGTGTAGAGGCTTGAGATGGGGTAGCCGAAGACGGGAATGCCACCGTTCGCGGACCAGTACGATAGGAACGGCTCGGCTATAGCGTGCCCTGTTGCGCTAAAGACGGAGGAGATGGAGGGGTCGGGGGCTGGGGGCTGGGGGCTTGGGGGGACGCGGGGAGACGTTGGCAAAGGCAATAAGCTCCCTGGCCCCTGACCCCTGGCCCCTGACCCCTCCGTCTGGAAGCGCGGTCCATTGTATCCTGCGGTCAGTTCTCGGCCCAGTAGACCCAGCAGCACTTCGAACTGGGTGCCTCTGTTCTCCGGATGGTACTCCAGCCGTTGGCGCTCGGTCCACTGCACAAGGTGGCCGTTGCCCTGCATATCTTCCTCTACCCGCGCCTCGGTCACAGGGTAGCCGAAGAGGGGAATGCCGCCGTGAGTGTCATAGAAGTCGAGAAACTCGCCTGCGAGGGTCTTTCCTGTCGCTTCATAAAAACGGCCCTCGGCCTGCGCATATGCTTGACTGTTTACACGCCTCTCTGTAGAAGAGACAACGCACGAAGCGAGCATGAACAGAAGGGCGGCGATGAGTTTTAAGCGCCTGGTGCTCGCTGGCGAGGGCAAATTAGGCTCTCCATGTGTATGATGATACGGCTGTCAGTATAGCGGGGTCGCCCACGCGGTGAAACATGCTGATTATATCACAATTGCATGCGAACCGGGTACGAATCCAAAGTTAGATATCTGGAAAAGTAAACGCGCCCTTCCCCACATTTTGACTTTCAACTTTCGACTCGTACGTAAGTGTGCAGAGTAGGGGCCGGAACCGCAGAGACGCAGAGACGCAGAGACGCGGAGACACAGAGGAAAAACAACGGGTTATTCTCCGCGCCTCTGCGTCTCTGCGGTTCAATTCTGTGTAGCCCTGCAATATCTCTATCCAAAGCTGAACATTTATACTCGTACCCAGTATGTACCAGAAAGATGCCACGGTAGTACTATAGGATTGGTTCGCATGGGAGGTTATAATGGAGGTGCTGGAGGTTCTTGCGATGAGCGCGGAGCTTCCAATCTATTGAGAACCTCCAGGAATCACACCCTTGTACTCTATTGTAGCAGAAGGCCTCGGCAGGCAATTTGGCGACCGCTGGGCGGTAAAGGACCTCAATCTGCAGATCGGGCAGGGCGAGGTGTTCGGGCTGCTTGGCCCCAACGGCGCGGGCAAAACCACTACGATGCGCATGATCGCCACTCTCATCGGGCCTAGCATGGGTCGCGCTGAGGTGTGCGGGTTCGATGTGTCACGCGATCCGACGGAGGTGCGCAGGCGCATTGGCATACTTACGGAGTCGCCCGGCCTGTACGAAAGCCTGTCCGCGCAGAAGAACCTGGAGTTCTATGCCAAGCTGTACGGGCTTGATTATGGCTTTGCCCAGCGTCAGATCGAGCGTTATTTGAGGCTTCTCGGCCTGTGGGAGCGGCGCAAGGACACTGCTGGAATCCTCTCGAAAGGTATGAAGCAGAAGCTTAGCATGGTGCGCGCTCTCCTCCACGAGCCGCCCGTTATCATCCTTGACGAACCGACCTCGGCCCTCGACCCGGAGAGCGCGAAACAGGTGCGTGACTTCATGGGGACATTGCAGAGCGAAGGGCGCACCATAATTCTCTGTACTCACAACCTGGCTGAGGCTCAGAGTCTCTGCGACCGCGTGGCCATCATAAAACGCACGCTCATCAAAGTGGGAACCCCTAGAGAGTTACAACGCACTTTGTATGGCCGGAAGGTGGAATTCCAGGTGACTAATGCCCTACCCGATTATGGCGAGGAGCCCCGTGATGGTGCTGAAGGGATCACGATGAACGACCTTGCGGTGCTCGTCACCATGACTGAAGGCGTTGGGGATGTGGCGGTTGCAGGCGATAGGCTGCTAGTGGCTATGCTTGAACCTGATTTGATCACGCCTCGCGTGGTGCGCGCTCTTGTAATCCACGGAGCGGAGTTATTGCGAGTGGCCGAGGTAGAGTACCCGTTGGAGCGTGCTTACCTTGACCTCGTTTCCAGGCAGGAGATATTGGAGGCATCCGCACCTCTGTCTATAGTAGGCGACCGCGTACCTCATGAGGTGGCAGTATGAGCCGGCGTCCGCTCCTGAACCCGCGGGTTACCGCTGTCGTGGAGAACGAATGGGCGCAGTTGATCAGGAACAAGGTTGTCATCTTTACTACGCTAGCGCCCCCGCTGCTTCTGGTCGCCATGGCCCTCGCGGTGCTTTTGCTATCAACGTTTGTGGATGCGAACATCGGCAAGATAAGCGGCCCCGCCGCCGCGCTCGTGTCTGGGCAGGCGTCGGCCCTCAAGTCGTTGAGCGGGGCCGATTCTATACGGGCTGCTCTCCTGAGTCCGTTCCTGGTGCTTTTCCAGATCATCCCGCTAGTCGTGCCGATCACGATTGCGAGCTACTCGATTGTGGGCGAGAAGCAGAGCCGCTCCCTTGAGGCGCTGCTCGCCACACCGATCCGTACATGGGAACTACTGCTCGGCAAGTCGCTGGCAGCGGCGATTCCGGGCATCCTTGCCGCCTGGTATAGCTATCTCATCTTTGCAGTGGCGGCGCGCGCGGTTGTAAGCGACTCTGTGTTCCTGAACGTCGTGCTGAGTCCCACATGGCTGCTAAGCATGCTGGTGCTCGCGCCCCTATTTACTCTGCTCGCCGTCTCGTTGGGGCTGCTTATATCGTCGAAGGTGAAAGACCAGCAGAGCGCACAGCAGCTTGGATCCCTCGTGATTCTCCCCCTGGTTGGCGCGCTTGTTGGGCAGGTGACCGGTGCGGTTGACGTGAACGTTGGCCTGGTGCTGGTTACGGCGATTGGAATGCTGCTCATAGACGCCTTTCTGCTGGTCTTTACGATACAGCTATTTGGGCGGGAGAATATACTTACCAAGTGGCGGTGAATTGGATATCGGAGTCAATGGGAGGACGCGAGTTGGTGGGTTGGTGAGAGACGGAACTGCCAGGAGTGATGATGGCCTTTCTCGGACGGATAGGAAATTCATATAGGCGCTCATCTTGACATCTGTTGCATGGCTGGTGTAGACTAAATAACGAAAAGAATAAAAATCGAGAGTGGTAGCGAGAGTACTGGCTCTGAGACCTACCCGGCAACCGGCAGACGCGCGGTGCCCCACCCAGCCCGCAGGGGAAGGATTGGGCCGAATACGGCAAATGCGGCCTCTCCGTGCAGAGGCTTTTTTGTTTGAGTCAAAAGTTAGAAAGTTGAACGTAAGGAAAGAAGGACTTTAACGTTCTAACTTTTCACTCGGAACTACGTCGGGGGTGTCTTGTGAGTAGAAAGTCATATCTTGAGAGCTTGCGAGAGCGGGTACTGGTGTTCGATGGCGCAATGGGCACATCGGTGCAGAAGTACAACCTGACAGCGGACGAGTTCGGCGGCACTCAGTTCGAGGGGTGCAACGACTACCTGGCTTGCACCAATCCGAGCGTCATTGAGGAGATACATGCCTCGTTCCTGGAGGTTGGCGCGGATGTGTTGGAAACGGCCACCTTCGGCAGCACACGCCCTAAGCTTGGCGAATACGGTATACCCGATGAGGTGTATCACCAGAACTTCTATGCGGCTCAGCTTGCGCGCAGGGTAGCCGACTCGTATTCGACCCCCAGCCGCCCTCGTTACGTAGCAGGCTCGATGGGCCCGACCGGCTTCTTGCCCTCAGCCGACGACCCAACCCTTTCCAACATCACATACCAGCAACTCAAAGATATATACAGGGAGCAGGCCCGGCCCCTCGTCGAGGGTGGGTGCGATCTTCTCATCATCGAGACGGTGCAGGACATCCTGGAGTTGAAGGCGGCGATCAACGGGGCCATCGAATATTTCCGCGAAAGTGGCAGGCGGGTGCCCATTCAGGCGCAAATCACGCTTGATACCTCCGGCCGTATGCTCCTGGGCACTGACATCGTGGCATCGCTCACGACGATTGCCGCGCTCCCTGCGGACGTAATTGGGCTCAACTGCTCCACCGGCCCGGAGCACATGCGCGAGCCAATCCGCTTCCTGGGGCAGAACTGCCAACGCTTCGTGTCGTGCATACCCAACGCGGGTCTTCCTATCAACGTAGGCGGCCAGGCAGTATATCCGTTGGAGCCGGAGCCTATGTCCAGCGCGCTCTACGAGTTCGTCAATGATTTCGGCGTGAGCGTAGTGGGTGGCTGCTGTGGTACAGGACCGGAGCATATCCAGGCACTAGTTGAGGCTCTAGGCAGTGACCGGCGGCAGACTCCCCGTCCGACCTTCTTCGAGGCGCACGTATCGAGCGGAATGCGTGCCACTCCTCTCCATCAGATGCCCGCGCCGCTTTTCGTGGGCGAGCGTGTGAACGCCCAGGGTTCGCGCAAAGTCAAGCGCCTGCTCCTGGCGCAGGACTACGATGCCATTGTGCAGGTAGGTCGTGAGCAGGTGGATGGTGGCGCGCATGTGTTGGACGTGCAGGTTGCCCTCACGGAGCGAGCGGACGAAGAGGCCATGATGCACAAGCTCGTCAAAAAGCTCAGCATGAGCGTTGAAACGCCTCTTATGATAGACAGCACCGAGGCATCAGCCCTGAAAGCCGCGCTCGAAACGTACCCAGGTCGCGCTATCCTCAACTCCATCAACATGGAGCGAGGCCGCGAGAAGATAGAGGCAGTACTGCCTTTGGCGGTGGAGCATGGTGCGGCGGTGGTGGCCCTCGCCATTGACGAGATAGGTATGGCTCACACTGCGGACCGCAAGGTCGAAATTTGCCGCGTGATTTATGACATAGCTACCAAAGAGTACGGACTTACACCGGACTCTCTCATCTTTGACGTGCTTACCTTCCCCGTGACCACCGGGCAGGAGGACCTCAACCGGTCGGCTGTCGAGACATTGGAAGGCATCCGGCGCGTGAAGAAGGAGTGCCCCGGTGCGCTCACAGTGCTCGGCGTGAGCAACGTGTCGTTTGGTATCGACCCATATCCGAGGGCGGTGCTCAACTCTGTATTCTTGCATCATGCGGTGCAGGCAGGACTTGACCTCGCCATCGTGAATCCGGCCCATATAACGCCCTACGCTGAAGTCATTGAAGAGGAGCGCAGGCTCGCGGATTGCCTCATCAACAACGAGCCGAATTCGCTCCCCGAATATATCGCGTACTTCGAGGTCAACAAGCGCAACCCCAATGATAAAGCCTCGGCGGAAGACGCGATGCGGGACCTCACTGTGGAGCAGAAGATACATTACCAGATACTGCATCGCAAGAAAGACGGCATAGAAGCGTTGCTGGATGATGCGATGAAGAACCAGAGTCCCGTTGATGTGCTCAACAACGTGCTGCTCCCCGCTATGAAAGACGTGGGCGACAAGTTTGGCTCAGGAGAGCTTATCCTGCCGTTCGTGTTGCAGTCTGCCGAAGTGATGAAGAAGGCGGTCGCCCATCTGGAGCAATTCTTCGAGAAGAAGGAAGGTTACACAAAGGGACGTGTGGTGCTCGCTACCGTCTTCGGCGATGTACACGACATCGGCAAGAGCCTTGTCAACACTATCCTCACAAACAACGGCTACACCGTTTATGACCTGGGCAAACAGGTGCCTCTGAACGTGATTGTTGATAAGGCTGTAGAGGTGGACGCCACCGCCATCGGACTGAGCGCCTTGCTCGTCTCGACATCCAAGCAGATGCCTCTTTGCGTGCAGGAGCTACATAAGCGCGGGCTTAACTATCCTGTGTTGGTAGGCGGTGCTGCGATAAACCGTCCCTTCGGCGCTCGCATCGGCTTTGTCAACGATGAGCAGCGTTACGGCCCCGGCGTTTACTACTGCCGCGATGCCTTTGAGGGGCTTGACGCGATGGAACTGCTCACGGACGAGACCCGGCGTGATGCATTTATCGAAAAGAGGCACAACGAGGCCCGACTCATAAGAGAACGGGAGGCAAGCGCGGCTGCGGAGGATTCGCAGCAAGAAATCTCTACTGTGCGCTCCAACGTGGATCCTACCGCGCCTGTACCGAAGCCGCCATTCTGGGGCTACAAAGTGCTAGATCAGCGACATATCCCTTTAGATGAGGTATTCGATTGTCTTGACCTGAAGTCGCTTTTCCGCCTCTCATGGGGGGCGCATAAGCTGCATGGCGCGGAGTACGAGCGAGCCGTGTCGACCGACCTTATGCCCCGGCTCAAGCAGATGCGCTCCGAGCTTAGAAATCGCCAGTTGCTCACTCCGAAGGTGATCTACGGCTACTTCCCCTGCCAGTCGCAGGGTAACGAGATTATCGTTTATGATCCTCACACGAAAGAACCCCAGGTGCGGTTCACCTTCCCTCGCCAGCCCGACCGCGAGCGATTGTGCCTCGCCGACTATTTCGCCTCGGTGGATAGCGAGCGGATGGATGTTATACCTTTGCAGATTGTCACGATGGGCGATCGGGCCAGTGCTGCGTTCGAGCAAATGCAGCGTGATGGGAACTACGCCGAAGGCTACTACGTTTACGGACTCAGCGTGTCCCTTGCGGAAGCGCTTGCGGAATGGACCCACCGCCGGGTGAGCCGCGAACTTGGACTACCGGATGGGCAGGGTCGTCGCTACTCGTGGGGCTACCCCGCCTGCCCCGACCCCGCAGAGCAGATCAAGTTGTTGCAGGTGCTCCCGTCTGACAAGACGATTGGGGTAAGGCTCACCGAAGGGTTTGTGCTTGTGCCTGAGCAGTCTACCGCAGCTTTAGTAGTGCATCACCCCCAGGCCAAATACTATACCACTCGCCCGCTAAACAAGGGCGCTCGCGCATCGGGTGAAGAAGAAGAAGCGGCGGGCCGAGGCTACGTTGAGCCTGGCGTGGTAGGTGTGGGAGATGTGGTAGGTGAGCTTTCTGCTCGCTAGAGCGTGTTTTCAACCTGTTAGCTGATCACCAACAAACAGTGCCATTATCCAGAGCGCGTCACGAAGAATCAGCTTCCCCTTTGTGATATTTGTCACTGTGGCCCGTTGCGTAACTACCGACCTGATTCTTCACCGCGTTCTCTAAACAAGGTCAGGGCTTGCTTCGTATCTGCCCCGAAAACATGTCCCACTTCTCCCCTACATCCTAACACCAGCTTTGCATTGGCCCAGGACATCACAGGCACGGGTGATACAAAGTCGTGTAAGTAGCAATCAACAGCACCAAACAGTATGGTGTCATTCCGAACGTAGTGAGGAATCGGTTGGCCCTTGTAGTCAAGTACAATCTTGCCACTCACTTTCTCTAATTCAGCCTGGTTGCATACCCACCCGATGCCTCGCTACGTTCGGAATGACACCATACTTGTGGGGTATTCAACTCCTACTTAGAACCGCTGTGCAGCACCCCTGACACCACAGGCCGCATCCTTGACGTAAACGTTAGAGTTAGATATAATTCTAATATGAACCCGACCGAGGATGT
>JBBSIK010000077.1:0-9638 GCA_038232115.1 Chloroflexia bacterium | reverse complement strand
GGCTCAACGGCAAATAGCTCCCCATGCGCGATTTCTGCCCAGACCGGCTGCTTCGCGCCCCAAAATATCAATGTCTATCCTGGCGACAGACTGGTTGCTCGGTGTACAGGATGCCAGGCAGCAGGACCGAAGGCAATTAGCACCCTGTCTTAGCGGCTTTGTAGTGGGCATTTACATGGGCCGCTGATTTTTCTCCAGTCCATTATATAGCTATCCAAGGCAAGAGGGGCAACATACCCACAATTTGGAGGGTCAGTCATGGCCTTCTCATCTTATCAGAAGTAGGAGTGACACTTGCCCTACTGCCAGTATATAGTAATACATATCTATGATTTGCCTGTGAGTAAGGAGACGCATAATGACCAAGACTGCAATAGATCGCAATCTGCGGCGCTGGACCGAACATGTGCTGGCCGAGAACCGGCGCGACCTGGAACGGCTCATAGACACGCTGGCCGACGATGCCGTTTATGAAATCGTGCCGCTCAAGCTCTTTTGGCGAGGCAAAGCCGAAATACGGCAGTTTTACAACATGCTCTGGACAGCTATGCCCGATGTTAAGCTTGATCTCCGGTCGCGGGTGGCCGACGAAAATTACGTGGTGGAGGAGTCGCACGTACACGGCACGCACGAGGGGCCGCTATTCGGTATCCTGCCCAGTGGCCGCCACATCGAGTTTGACCTCGTTATCTATTTTCCATTCCGCGACGGCGAAATCATGGGCGAGCGCATGTACCTGGACGTGAACAGCATCACCGGCCAGGTTGCGCCCGCAAGCGTCGGTGAAGATTAGGGCGTGTTTGCGAACTGTTAGCCAGGTCTGTCCATTTCTATCTCGACTACTTGCCTCCGTATTTATCCTTATACCTGAACGTGCCTAGTTGAGACAGCAGTACGTCGAAGGGCGGCTTCTTTTCGGGGTGCATCTCGAATACGGCTCGCTCGAAATACTGCACGGTGTATGTCTTGCCGTCAAGATCGCTCTTCTCGGTAATCTCGTCGCTGATGGGGAAGCCTTGCTGAACAACGTCACCGTGCAGGAGCCAGTACTGGAGGAACTTGCCGCACACTGTCCTGGAGGTCTGAGCGAAGACCGAGCAGCGGCCTTCTGGATCAGGCTCTTTGGGGTAAATGCCGGGTGGAGTCGCCGCATCGTAGTCATTCGAGTTGCTGCCCGAGTCTATAGCGTCTATTCCTCGCACCATCTCGCCGGCCTTTACGGTTACAGGCACCAATGCGTGGTCAGTGCAGTTGGCCGTCGGACTGGCGTTGATGCAGGCTGTTGAGCGTGTGTAGGCCGATGCGTTGGGCAGGTTGCCCGGCGGTCCTTCTTCGGTTAGATAGGCAACCACATAGTAGGTGCCGGGTTCGACTCCGCCCAGAGTATAGGTAAGCTCATTGGCCCATGTAGTTACCGAGAAATACTTGCCACCGTTTGCAGGCAGCGCGTACACACGGAACGACTGAAAGCCAAAAGGTAGAGGGAAGTCCACCTTGCCGGTAATGGTGCCTGGCGATGTGCCTCCAATCGCGTTGTAGCTCTTTTGCCTGGCGCGAAAGGTGCCTAGCTGTGAGAGTAGCACATCATATGGCGGCTGCTTTTCGGGGTGCATCTCAAAAACGGCTCGCTCGAAGTACTGCACGGTGTATGTCTTGCCGTCGAGGTCAGATACTTCGCTCATAACATCGGAGATAGGAAGGCCCTGCTGGGCGAGGCCACCGTTCTTATTCCAGTAATCAAGGAAGCGCGCGCTCACTGTCTTGCCCGTCTCTGAGAATAGGCGGCTCTGGGCCGCGCCAACGGGCGGGTTGGGCGCGGCCACAATCCCACTCAGCGTTGCGCCCATGATCTCTTCCTGACCGCCTATGTAGCTCTTTGGGGTGTCCACCCACACAACTGTGTTGCCGCTTATTTTGGGCGACGAGTGGATAGCAGAGCCTACTATAATGGGGAACTCTTTCTTTGCGTTGAGGTCGTAGCCATAAATGTCGCTGGCAAGCAAGGGGCCACCGTGCCCGTATGGATCGGCGCGCCCGTCCTGCCACACAACGATGTTGCCGTAAACGCTGGGCGCGAACTGCTGGCCAGGAGCTTTTATTACCGGAAAGGTCTTTTTCGCGGCGATGTCATAGCCGTAGATGTCGTTGTCGTCCCTGCCGCTACTGGCGTACACCACTGTGTTGCCCCAAATGGCAGGCTCCATCTGCGCACCGGCGGCATCGGCTACCGTAAAGCGCTTTCCGGTGGCTATCTCGTAGCCGTAGATATTGACATCGTAATCACTCGACTGGCTTGTGCTGAGTGGGTATTCTTCCCACACGACCACTTTGCCGTTGGTGACGGGGTGGCGCTCGGCATGAGGGCTGTCTGATACCAACCTCTCTTTGCCCGTGCTGAAATCATACATGTAGATGTCGCCCGCGTCCTCCGTATTGCTGGCGTTGCGCGAGTCGGACCAGACGACGATGTTGCCCGCGATGACGGCGTCTTCTTGCTTGCCTGGAGTATTCGTCACGGGATAGTCGGCGTTGTCGGAGAGGTTGGCGGCATAGATGTCCAGGTTGTTGTGCAGTTCATCGCGGCGGGTGCTGGTTTTGTTGCGAGCGTCAGTCCACACGACATGGCTGCCGTCAGTGGTTGGCTGGCCGCCGAACCACGTAGTTGCCGCCGTGTACTGCTGCCGGGTGGCACGATCCAGCACCTTGACTTTGCAGATGCCCGACGCATCGGCGCAGTCGTCATACACGAGGGTGTTACCGGCCAGGTTGGGCGAACTCTGGTTGCCAGGCCCGCCCGCGACAAGGAACGGAGCAGAAGCCTTGGGCACCTGCGCGAGTGGCTCGGCCATAGATGCGGAAGGCGGTTGAGCCGGCAAAATCATGGCCAGTAGGCCAGCGATGGCAATCAGGCGCGCATAACTGTACCTGGCACTCATAAGGTGACGCATTTCGTTTGCTCCTCCTACAAAGACCAATATGGGCTACGGGCCTATTATAGCATTGGAAGTTGTAGGGAACGAGAGACGAAAGCCCAAAGCTACTAGCCCCTGATCCCCAGCCCTCGCGTCAGCCAATCAATCTGGCGAGGGAGATGCCAATGTAGGTCGCAAGAAGGGAGCCAAATAAGCTTGATGCCGCATAGGTAGCAGCAGGCATGATGTCACCGCGCTCCAGCAGTGTGATCGTGTCGAAGCTGAACGTCGAGAAGGTGGTGTATGCGCCCAGGAATCCGGTGCCGAGCGCGATACGGAAGCCGGGGTCTTGCACGAAGCGATGAGCTATGAGTGTGAGTAGAAAGCCGAGGAGGAAGCTGCCACTTATGTTGATGAAGAGTGTGCCGTATGGAAAGGTCACGCCGAAGCGGTTGGCGAAAAGTTGTGTGAGCCAGTAGCGCAGGTTGGCCCCAAGCACCGCCCCCGCGCCTATCAGAAAGAAATCACGCATACTAATTCTACCTTTGCCGGTTAGGGTGCAGGAATTGGTGCCCCTCCAGGTTCTCCAGCGTAATCAGGCCGCCGTTGATTTGCACCCAGGTCGTGATCTGAGGGAGCATCGTTTGTAATTGCGATGCTGTATCAACAATCACGATCAGCACCGGCAGATTTTGCCGCAAATCAGCGAATCCCGCGCTTCGGATGGACCTGCTGGAAATGCTGTAGCCTGCCACGCCCCTGAGAACGGTGGCCCCAGCACCGCCGCTATTCTTGACTAGCTCTAGTATCTGCAAGTAGAGTGGGTGCCGGTCCACGTGGTCGGTTTCCTTTATGTAGACAGAAAGCTGTTGCACCCTTTCCAGAGCCTGCGAGCCTTGTACGCCCTGAGCGACACTTGACAAGTGGTCGCCTTCCACAGTCGAATCTTGCATGCCTATATATTCCCCCTTCGCCAGCATCGGACAGTAAAAAAGCTTCTACCATCACCCACCGGGTGTCAGTAGAAGCTATCAGTTCGCGAGAACGTTGGGCCATTATAGCAGCCCGGTGAGCCTCATCACCTGTTTAGTTGGATAGTGCGATTATAGGCGGGGTGAGGAGCCGTGTCAAGTTTGTACCGGCCCCAAGCACGCCTCTTCCTGGGTGACGTAGTCCAATTTCGGGAGAAATAGAACCTTTAACGCTGCCAGGTGATATTAACATTGCATCCACGACACTCGCTTTAGGAGAAGCATTATGTCCCTCGATCAGAGCAGCCCTTTCGGTGGCAGCGCCTCTACCAATTATGCGCAACAAAATGAGCCTGCACCCGACGTGTCCTCCGTGGCGGCGATGGCGGGCAGGGTGCAGCGAAGTGTGGAGCGAGTGATCGTCGGTAAAGGCGCTGAGATCGAGTTGATGCTGGTGGCGATGCTCTGTGAGGGACACGTACTGCTCGAAGATGTGCCGGGCATCGGCAACACGACCCTGGCAAAAGCCCTCGCCCGTTCTCTCGGCTGCACCTTCCAGCGTATCCAGTTCACTCCCGATCTCCTGCCTTCCGATATCACCGGCACCTCGATTTACAACCAGCAGACCGGCCAGTTCGAGATGCGGAGGGGGCCCATCTTCAGCCAGATCGTGCTCACGGATGAGATCAACCGCGCAGGACCGCGCACGCAATCGGCCTTACTTGAAGCGATGGAAGAGCGACAGGTGACGATAGACGTGGATACCGTGCCGTTGCCTCGCCCCTTTATGGTTCTGGCTACCCAGAACCCCGTGGAGCTTGAGGGCACTTTTCCTCTGCCGGAAGCGCAGTTGGACCGCTTCCTCATCAAGCTGCAACTCGGCTACCCCGGCGAGGACGACGAGCGTACTATCTTGCGCCGCTTCAAGGAAGAAAGTCCCATGCTCAACCTGGAGCCTGCGGCAGGCGCTGAGGAAATCATGCAGGCCCAACGCGCCATACGTAAGGTGTTTGTCAGCCTCGCCATTGAGACCTACCTGCTACAGATAATTCGCTCTACCCGTGAGCACGAGACGATCGAGCTTGGCGCTTCACCACGCGCTACCCTGGCGCTATACCGGGCGTCGCAGGCTCTTGCGGCTCTTAATAACCGAGGCTACGTGCTGCCCGATGACGTAAAACGAATGTCCGGCCCTGTAATATCTCACCGCCTCATGCTCAGCACCCGCACCCGCCTCAGAGGCCGCAACAGCAACGCCATCTTGCAAGAAGTAGTGGATGCCGTGCCCGTGCCGGTGGAGGCATGACGGAGTATTGAGTATTGTGCAATACTCAATACTCACCATTCTCCTCTATGAAAAACACCCCGGAACCAATCAGTCGTCGTGGCAGCCAGAACCCTAATACGTTCTGGATGTCTATCTCGTTGCCCTGGGTCAAGCAGCCGGAAGACGCCGAGGACAAAGCGGTAACCACCAGCCAGATGTCGCAGGGGTGGGTGTTTGGCGCGCTTGGGATGGTGGCGATTGGCGCTCTATTCAAGAATGCGCCGCTTTTTGCCCTGGGCTTCTTGCTGGTAGCCGCATTGCTGGTGGCGTGGCTGTGGGCGCGTTACTGCCTGAGCAGCCTGCATATAGAGCGCCGGTTCAGCCAGCCTCGCGCCTTCTATGGCGAAGAGATAGACATGGCGCAAGTATTCACTAACAATAAGCTGCTACCTGTGCCCTGGTTGGCTGTCAGCGACGAATATCCGGGGCAACTTGTCATAACTTCAGCATCGGAACCAGGCACGATGATCGGCTCGAAGATGCGCGTCCGCAAGCTGGCTACAACCGTATCTCTGGGCTGGTACGAGCGGGTGACGCGGCACTACAAAGTGCGGTGCATGGCGCGTGGAGAGCACGAGTTCGGGCCGGTGGACGTGCAATCAGGCGATGTATTCGGTCTTTTTCGCCGCTCCGAGGCTTTCGCCACCCCGGAGACCCTTATCGTCTATCCCCGCTACGTGCCTATAGATCAACTCGGCATCACAGCCCGACAGCCGTTCGGCGACTTTAAGGCGATGCAACAGTTGGCAACCGACCCGCTCAGATTGCGCACGATAAGAGAGTATGTATACGGCGATAATCCACGCCACATCCACTGGAAAGCCTCCGCTCGCCAGGGCATGCTCCAGACCAAGCTCTTCGATCCCGCTGCCACGCCCCAACTACACATATTCTGCAACCAGGACACTTTCGCCCACGTGTGGGAAGGTCTCGACAGGGAATCGCTGGAACTGACGATCACGGTAGCGGCTTCTATCGCCAACTACGGCCTGGAGCAGGGATACATGGTGGGCCTACGTGTGAACTCCTTTGCGCCGTATGCGGATACCCAGGTGAAGATAAACCCGAGCCGCAACCCGGACCAGCTAACACGCATCCTAGAGAACCTGGCTCTCATCAAGGGTTGGTCCGGCCTGCCGATGGAAGACCTGATCCGCGCCGAGCGCCGAGGCCTTCCCAGGGGAGCTACCATGGTGGTTGTCACATCAGTTATCAGCGATGATATGCTGGATGTGCTGACGGCCATCAGGCGCTCCGGCCACCCCGTCACGCTGATCGAGACGATAGGCTCTCGCCGCACCACTAACGCCGAGAAGATGGTATCGGGCGACGCATTATACTCGCAAGGCATCACTTACTACCTGGTTGATGTAGTTGGCCGGGTCGCGGCGTTAGACAGTCTGTCGTTCTAGCTGAGCGTGCATGTTCAATGGGATGTGCCTTGAGTGCATGAGCGCGCCTACGCGAATCGCCTCAGCAGGAAAGCCGTAATGAACACCGCCAGCAGGAGCCACACCGCGATTATCACCCCGGCGGCCACCCAGTTTACCGGCTTGTTGGCGATCTCGACACGTGCCCTCTCGCGGCACTCGGCCATAATATTGGGAGGGATCATCCTGCGGGCAAGCGCAATGCCGAGAGGCACCAGCACCAGATCATCCAGGTAGCCAAGCACGGGGATAGGATCGGGAATAAGGTCTATGGGGCTGAAGGCATAAGCTACCACGCAGGCGGCGACGATACGCGCGGGCCATGACACCCTGGGATCGCGGTATGCCAGATAGAGGGCGTATACTTCGGCTTTTAGCTGACGTGCGCGCTGCTTCCAGGTCTCCAGTGTGCTCACAGCTTATCAATGCTCCAGTTGTATTATATATTGGCAGTAGATTATAGCAGTTGCGGGCCAAGGGAGTGTTGATACCAGCCGTGGAATCCGCTATATTTTATGGCTCGTCAATGCCGTGCAGAAATGGAACGAAAGCAGTGTTTGCGGGCCAGGGTATACGCCTATTCTCCGCTGTTAACTCAATTATCATCTCAGGTAGACGTGTTTTCATATCGTCCTCTGATCTGATACCTACCTCAGCAAGCTGCTTCTCAGTGCTGGCGCGGCGCTCCGCGGGGATTGTGGCTGCTTTAGAGTATCCCCCGTAGATGAAAATGCTGTTCATGTTGATAACCCAGGAACTATAGGGGTTGAAGCTCTCAACCGTGACCGAGCTAATGTACGCTTCACCTACCACAGCCCAACACATAGCCAGGGTGACGAGCAGCTTGCCCCGCTGCGATCTCTTTGCTACTTCGGAAAATACAGAGCACAAGAACAGAGCCATAAAGGTCATCGGAAAAATAAGCAGATTGGCACGTACCATGGTCAGCCCCGGCGCACACGCGATAAAGGCACATGCGAGCCATAGGAACGGCATTTTCCAGGGCAGCGCCGCCCGGAACAGGAACTTGCTTACAATGACATTCAGCACAACCAATCCCTAGCCCAGGATCAGCACTTGCGTCAACAGGTCGAAGCTCGTAATTCCCATGAAGTTGGGCGTGAGTAGGGCATGGTAGAATAACCCGCTCACATACAAGGCGGGGTGCTGCGCTTCGGGCACGAACGTGGCGCGCATTACTAAGAATGCAGCGCTTACGGTTCCCAGGCAAGCGGCATACGAGATCAGGTAAGGCCACCGTAGCTGCCTGGTGTAGCGAGCATACACGTAGCCTAGCACTACCAACACGGGAACAGTTGCCAGCGTGTCCTCCCGTGTGAGGACCCCGATCAGGGTGAATACGGCAGAGAGCGCGTATAGCCACCATCGTCGCGACCGTACTGCATAGATAAGGCTTATGGCGGCGGCACAGAAGAGTAATCCCTGGAACAGGTGTATCCCGTCTGTGAGCCATACATAGTGGTTTACGCTGTACTTGGCCCCTAGCAAGAGCACACCCGCCAACACAGCCCATGCCCAGCGCAGGCTGAATTGACGTGCTATCCAGCAAACAGCGGTTATATAGAGGGCAAACAGCAATACCAGGAAGATGCGGTGTGCTACTACGTTCTCGTGGAACATCTCGTAGCGGGCGTGGTTATACAGCACCATGAAGGGCCTCAGCCCTGCATTTTCTTGGCCGTCGGTATCGTAGTTATGGTGGAACGACGACAGTATTTCCTGGGTGGAGAACTCGCGTATCAGGTGAAGGTCGTCGAACACCATGGGGTATGCCAATGCCTGCCAGGCAAGTGCGAGGTTGAGCATCGCAAAAAGGCAGAAAGTAGCCAGCAACTTTCTGGCGGTGGTGTTAAGTAAATTGAGATCTGTTGGGAGCCACTGCAAGATGAGATTCCCCTGTTGGCGCTATCAGATGTAGGCTGCCGTAAACACCATACCAGTATGAAGCGGTAAGTATAGAAAGGCAATGCTATTATCTGGTACATAAGTCGTTGCCCTCGCATCTTATATACCTATAACAATCACACGATATAGCCTCACAGGTGAGTAATAGCTACTCACAGCTCATCACTATCTCTATCCATTCCTCCGGCGTGTTCACGTTGCGGAAGCTGAGCAGCGACGGATCGTACCGTCTGATCTCTTCCTCCTGGACCCATCTCACCATAACCCTATCGAGCAGGTCCGTCACACGCAATTGCCCGGCTTCAATCTGCTTGAGGATAGGCGCAATACAATTCCGGGAGTAGATAGCGTGTAGCGGCTCTCTATGGTATTGCCCATCCGGGCCCTGTCGGCGCGGCACAACAGCGTCGCTACTACCTGCAAGCTCCGCCATGTAGCGCAATAGGTCTGGATTGAGCGAGGGCATGTCGCAAGCCACGACAAGGTTGTGTGGATAGGTCGAATGGACAAGCGCGGTCAAGATGCCGCCCAGCGTACCTGCGCCTGGTACTTCATCGCGACTGAAAGGCAGGCCAAGAAAAGCATACTCTTCGGGCGTGTTCGTGACGAGCAGCGTAGGTGCCAGGCCTGCTTCCGCCAATCGCGCCGCTACTGTCTCTATAAGAGTAGGACCGCCTGGGTATGCCCTCAATAGCGCTTTGTTGGCGCCCATCCGCGTGCTACGCCCCCCGGCGAGGATAGCCGCTCCTATCCCTATTCTGTAGTTGCTGTGCATAGACGTACTAAATCAGACCCCGCGGTTTCAACCGCCGGGTCTAGTGGGGATAATCACTAGAGAGTGTGAGGCCTGTTTCCAAAGCCTGCAGAGCCTGCTAGTATACTCGGTCAACGTCCCAACGTCGAGAGGAACATGCATCCCCAGAGGCCTACCAGTAATGAAACTATAACCAGCACCCTGGCGGCATTGTTCATCGGGTTGGGCATACCCCTGGCCGCAAGCAGGACCAGAAACGGGGTGAAATCCAGCGCATAGCGGTAGCCTACTTGCTCCCACCCTATTCCGTAGTACGTG
>JBBSIK010000076.1:0-9650 GCA_038232115.1 Chloroflexia bacterium | reverse complement strand
TGGGATTCGCCCCTGCACCCCTATTCTGAACACGTACGCAATACGTGTACGTGTTCAGAATAGGGGTGCAGGGGAATTGTCGTAGGGGCATGCCCTTACAAGGGCTTTGCACTCTATTCTGAACACTTACGCGGTCCGGTATGGGAATACCAGAAGTTCGCGACGCCAGACGCGACGCTATCTCTGAAGAACACGTTCTACATGGCCGAGACAACAGGGTGAATGTGCGCTGCGAATCACCCCAGGTGTAGTACCTTTGTACCTATATCGGGTGGTTGACTCCTGACTCATGGTTGGGTAAGATAACGTCACGGTGAATCGAAGATATGGGTGGAAGGGTTTGATCTCGGTTTTTAGCAAACCACGAATTGGCGTTGCCACGGAAAGCGGCACTAAAGAACTGATCGAGAGGATGCGATGGGTCATCGGTATCCGTTGGACAGTAGTCGTGGCGCTTCTTCTTGTTGGCCTGCTAGGGCTTACCTTTCAGGGCTACTCACGCGAGACGGGCTACTGGCACATAGCCCTGGCCCTGATCGTGGGCATCCTGAACCTGCTCTATCTTGTTGCTACCTGGCAGCCTGATCTGGGCACATCGAGCCTCGGACTGTCCATCCGTTACGCCCAGATACCGCTCGATCTTCTGGTATTCACCGCTATCGTGCATTTTTCCGGCGGGATTACAGGGCCGGTGTTTGTACTCTACTTCCTGTACATATTTGTGGGCCTGGCTATCCTTCCGCCTGCTGGGGCTTACTTTGTGGCGGGCACCTCGGCGCTGTGCTATGCAGGGCTTGGCTTGCTGGAGGCCCTCTGGATGAGTCCACCACAGAACCTGGCAAGTGGTGAACACCCTGCGGCTAACACTGCTGCGGGCACCTATCTCGGCTATATACTGACTGTGTCCGCCACCTTGATGATTATTGCTTTTATTGCCAACTATTTCGCCGGTCTGCTCACCCGTAACGAAGGTACTATACGCGAACAGCTAAGCGAGATGAATGCGCTCTATTCCTTCACGCGCACCACCTCTTTGAGCCAAAACGGTGAAGACGTGGCGCGTATGCTCGTTGCTGCCGCTATGGAATTGGAGCGATCCGACACCTGCTCCCTCATATTGTTCAACGAGCAGGGCAATGGCACGCTCGCAGCATGGAAGGGCCTTACGCCGGAGCAGGCAGGCATGATCGCCGCTCTGCGCATCAATCGGGAAAACCCCACGCTCAAAGTGCTGATGGCCAGCGGCAAAGGTGTGTTCGCGCCAGATATCGACTCGGTGAGCGGCTTGAGAGATTTTCTTGTGAGACGTAGTTCTCGCTCTTTCTATTCGGTGCCTATGTGGCGCGAAGAGAAGCTGGCGGGCGCTCTCAACTTCGCGTTCGACCACAAATACACTATGCCCGTCAGCCACTGGAACGTGCTGATGGCTATGACACAACAGGCAGCCCTGGCTCTAGAGCGCACGCGGCTGCTCACAGATGCTCAACGAGCGGCACGAGAAAGCGCCAGCCTCTACCAGATAGGCCTTGTAACTACATCATCGCTGCAAATTGATGAGGTGATGCACCTCATCTACGAGCAGGTGAACCGCGTCTTGCATCCCGACACCTTCTATATCGCCCTGTACGATGAGAATCAGGGCGAGCTGCGCTATGACATCTTCTTGGAGGAGGGGCAGAACCTGCCACCGTTCAGGGCACGACTTGATACGGTGGGCATTGCAAGTTGGGTTATACGCAACCGTCGCCCTATCTTCATCCACCACTGGAGCATGGAGCTTGAGCAATTGCCTTTTGAGGCAACCATGATGGTCTCTACCACAGAGTCTTCCATCAGTGTGCCACTGATCGCCAAGGATAAGATCGTGGGCGTCATGTCGGCACAGGCCATTGAGCCATACGCCTTCGACCAGCATCATCTGCGCCTCCTGACATCTATAGCGAGCCAGGCCGCCCTCGCCCTCGAAAATGCTCGCCTCCATGCCACCGCAAACGAGCAAGCCCAACGCGACTCCCTTACGGGCGCGTACAACCACGGCACATTTATAGACAAGCTAAATCGCGCCACCACAATTGCACGTGAGGAGCACAGTACGGTCGCCATGGTCATGCTCGATATAGACAAGTTCAAGCAGTACAATGACACCTACGGACATCTGGTAGGCAATGACGTGTTGCGTTCGGTTGTATCTGCCATCCAGGGGCATGTCAAAAGCACAGACGTAGTTGGACGTTGGGGTGGCGAGGAGTTCGCTATAATGCTGCCGTCTGTGAGCCGTGCCCAGGCGCGCCTTGTGACAGAACGCATTCGCCAAACAGTAGCGCAGAATATCATGCACGACATGCAGAACCGGCCTATACCCTCCCCTACCGTAAGCCAGGGCATCGCCATGTACCCCGATGACGGCGTACATACAGAGGAGCTGATCAGCAAGGCTGATACTGCCCTTTACAGAGCCAAAGACCTGGGCCGCAACCACATCGTTGAGTGGATCTCACTCAACAGTGACGCATCGCCATCACGAGCATCTTAGCACTCGCCGTCTCTCTGCGGGGGCTTACCACTGCTTCAGGGCTGATGCAAAGGCGGTTTGTGAAACAGCGACTTTGTATCAGCCCTGACACTGCTCGGTCCCAGTCTAAGTACCAACCACATTGCGAACCTTTGCCACGGTTCCCTGTGACAGTGCTGACCTCATGGGAACCTTAGAACGACTCTCTGCATACTACAGGTTATGTCAAGTATGGTGCTTGCGCGTTCTAGTTAGCTGACATATAATTGCGGAGTACGCGCCAGTTTGGGTTAACCCCACCGGCCGCCTCGTACAGCGACAAACTATTTCCACTACAGCACATCGGCGGTCTACTCATGATAAGGGAAAACAACGGCCACCTGCTCGCTTCTGACGGCGAGTTTGCTGAACAGAAATCAGTACGTATAGGCAAGGCTGATCTCCATATGCACACCTCGTTGGGCGACGGCCTCGCTAGCGTTCAGCAGATTTTCGACTTCGTAGAGAATTACACCGACCTCGACATCATCGCCATAACCGATCACGACGATATTCGCGGCGCGATGCAGGCTCTGGAGTTAATAGAGCGGCGCAAATACCGCTTTAAGGTGATCCCAGGCACCGAAATAACAACTCGTAACGGCCACCTGCTGGCGCTGTTTGTCACCCGCGATTTCCCTATGCTCAAGTCGCTTGAGTGGAGCATGCAGGCGGTGTATGAGGCGGGTGGTATGGCGATTGCCCCACACCCTCTCTCCTGGCTTACGACCTCCATACGCGAAAAGCAGTTGATGGCTGTGCATAACGGCAAGTATCCCTTTCACGGCATCGAGACCTTCAATCCCTCCTATGCGGGGCGAGTGTCGCACACTCGCGTAAAGGAACTGAACCAGACCTTGTTGCATCTACCCGAGTTTGGCGGCTCAGACGCTCATGCTAACTCTATGATCGGCAAGGGCTATACTACGTTCCCAGGCACGACCATCGAAGAACTCTTGCAGGCGATACAGGACAAAACGACGGTCGCAGGTGGCACCTTCATGAACCTGCGCGATCATGGACGAATAGCAGCGCCTAACATGTGGAAGAGTATGATCGTGCATCCGAGTTATAAGATCAAGCGTGCGGTCACTCGGCGTATCAAGGAACGAGGGTAGTCGAGGTTTGGCCGCCGAAGGGATGAACATAGCCCTGGTGTCGCCGTATGACTACGCCAGTCAGGGGGGCGTGACAGAACATATCCGGCACCTCTCTGACGAACTGCGTGCGCTAGGACACAGGACGAAGATCCTTGCCCCTTTCTCCACCGACCGCGCCGAGCTTCCCAGCGATGTCTATGCTCTGGGCGCAGTAACGCCCATCCCCGCCAACGGCTCTATAGCCCGCATCTCCCTCTCTCCCGATCTGGGCCGCACCATCAAGGCGATCCTCCGCACAGAGCGATTCGACGTTGTTCATCTGCATGAGCCGTTGATGCCCGCCGTGCCGTGGCTCGTATTGCGCTCATCGCCAGGGCCGAATATCGGCACATTCCACGCATTTGGCGAGGCTTCGCGCGTCTATTCGATGGGCCGCCCGATCCTCCGCCGCTTCTACGACCGCCTGGACGGACGGATCGCCGTGTCACCCTCTGCTTTCGAGTTCGTCTCTCAGTACTATGGGGGAGAGTTCGAGATCATCCCCAACGGCGTAGACGTGAAGCGGTTCGCCCGCCAGTTGCCTCCCATCCAGTGGATGAGGGATGCTCGCCCCACTGTGCTATTCGTGGGGCGATTTGAGGAGCCTCGCAAGGGCCTTCGCTGGCTCCTCCAGGCGCTACCTACCGTCGAACCATATTTCCCCGACCTTCGCCTCGTCGTAGCTGGCAGTGGCGACCCCGAAGACATGGCCGAATGGCTTCCACTCCGCGATTACACACGCACGGGCCGCACCGTGTACCGCTCGCCCGGCTCGGCCCTGGAGATCGAGTTTACAGGCTTTGTTTCAGGCGAGGACCTGCCACGTTACTACCAGTCCTGCGACATCTACTGCGCGCCTTCAACGGGTGGCGAGAGCTTCGGCATCGTCCTGTTGGAAGCGATGGCCGCAGGTACACCCGTACTCGCCAGCCGCATCCCCGGCTACGCCAACGTGCTAACGCATGGCCGCGAGGGCTTCCTGGCTGAACCGAAGAATCCCGCCTCGATTGCCGCCGGGCTTGTCAGGCTGCTCAGCGACCCTGAACTACGAGGGCGCATGGGCGAGGTCGGCAGGCGCACGTCACGCCAATACGACTGGCCGGTGACTGCGGGGCGCATTCTCGCCTACTACGAACGGGTAAGGGCCGCCCACGTCGAGGCGATTCCCCCTGTCCCTAGGCGCAAGCGTCGCTCTTTTCAGGAGATGATGAGCAGCTAGTATCTTACCAGCTAAACTTGGAGGGGAGTACCCGGCAGTTGTAACCGCAGGCACCATATACAAAGTCCGCATAGCGGACTGAAACTCCTCTGTTTGCCCAGGATAGTCCCCGTAGGTGGGCTTCGTAACCGCCGTTGCCTGCGGTTTCAACCGCCGGGGTATCAGCCAGCGGCAAGGAGCGTTTTATGGCAACTGCTGAACCGTTTGATGCGAACGCATCCGCCTTCCACGACTATCTAGGCACTCCCTGGGGCCGGCTCCTTCATAACGTCTCCGCTGCCAATGTGCAGCGCCATATCGCTGCACAGCAAGAGCAGAAAGAGAAATTGCTGAGGATCCTAGATATTGGCGGAGGAAATGGTGTTGATGCAATCTCATTGGCGGCACAAGGGCATTCCGTAGCCATACTTGACCCGTCAGCCGAACTACTTGAGGAAGCACGTCACAACGCTCAGGCAGCAGGCGTTTCAGAACGGATGGAGTTCTATGGAGCCGAGATTGCATCTATCCCAAAGCTACTCCCACAAGGAGCTTTCGAGGTAATCCTCTGTCACAATGTCCTGCAATATGTCAACGACCTTAGAGCAGCCATAGAGACAATATGCCATTCGCTAGTGCCTGGTGGACTGATTTCTATCATCTGCATCAATCGCTATTCGGAACCCTACCGCATGGCTCTACAGCAGCTACGCCCGGACGCAGCATATGAGAAGCTGAATACGACGGCCATTTTCTCCTCAGTATTCAAGATAGATGTTCGAGCATATACGGCAGAGGAAATGAGTCGAGCGTTCCAGGAAGTAGGATGCGACGTGCTCGCCCAGTACGGCCTGCGATGCGTCTTTGACTATATTCCCAACAACGACCTGAAGAATGATCCAGCCTTCTTCGCAGAGTTGGAGCGGCTGGAGTATGCCATGAGCGAGATGTACCCGTACTACCTCCTAGCGCGCTTCTTTCAGCTTATTGTACAGAAGGTACCACTCTAACGCAGATTAGGGGTCAGGGGCTGGGGACCAGGGGTTAGTAGAGGACGGAAACGCAAAGATTACAAAAGAGTATTCGTCTACTAACCCCTGGTTCTCAGCCCCTGACCCCTATTATCTATAGTCCATCGTCCGGCAGCTTACGCACCGTGCAAGCCGATTCATGGTATAATTACCCCTTGTGTAGCGTTTTACGCTGAGAGAATGCTGCCGGAGGATCGCTTTGCTTACACAGTTGCTGCAACAATGGGCGCGCAGGATGGCTCGCCGGGCAGCGCAGATATTTGTCAGAACCCCCATTACGCCGAACATGCTTACCCTGTTCGGCTTCGTGCTCAACGCTGTTGTAGCCGCGCTTGTCGCCTCCGGACATCTCCTGGCGGGCGGCCTGATGATCATCTTTGCAGGTCTGTTCGATATACTCGACGGCGCGCTGGCGAAGATCACCGAACGGGTGAGCGACTTCGGGGCTTTTCTCGACTCTGTGATTGATCGCTATTCAGAGGCGGCGGTCTTGCTTGGCCTGCTCCTCTATTACTACCTGCTGCCAGGTGGCGGACAGCTTACGGAGATATTGCTCGTCTACACGATCCTGTTCGGCTCCATGATGATTAGCTATGCAAGAGCGCGTGCCGGGGCGCTAAAAATCAGCAACGAAGTGGGCCTAATGGCGCGTCCGGAGCGCATCGTCCTGCTGGCTATCGGCCTCATATTCCACAGCTTCTTGCTGCTACCTATGCTCTGGATACTCGCAATCGGCACGCAGATTACGGCCATACAGCGTATCGTCCACGTATGGCTCGTCACATCCGGCCAACGCGAGAACAAGTAAAGAAGAGATGAGGACTGGGGTTAAAGTGGGGAGTGGAGGGGGCGTTTATTTTCCCCCTCAGTCCTCATTAGTTAGTCTTTGCGCCTGAACAGCCTTGCCCACCAGGATAGGCGCCGCTCAATCTTCGTCTCTGCGTGCGCGTTCATAACCGGCTCCGGTTCTTCCACTCTCGCCAGTTGCGGTTTCTTCTCCCAGTCTGCCTGCTGGGAAAGCGCCACCGGCTTCTGTAGGGCAGGTATAAAGAAAGGCAACACTTCTGCGAGCGTGTGCTCCGAGGAAGTCTTGCCATTATCGTCCAGGGTGGAGACTGTGAATTCCGACATAACCGAGCGCAGCCTCAACACCTCCGCCTGTAGTTCCGCGTGCTCGCGCCGCATTCTCTCGGCCCACTCTTCCCACATACGCTCTGTGGCTCGCAGCCCCGCGACATTGAACTCGAGAGTCTGGCTGATCTTGTACATCTTGAACGCCTTGTACTTCATGACGGCATACATGGAGTGATACGATGCCACGTCCTGGACAAGGCTGTCCACCCGCTTCACAGCCTCGCTCACCTCACCTGCCCGGTTGATGCCTTCGATCTGGAGCGATGCGTCAAGATAGCCGAGGCCGGACATCAGCACCATCAAGAGGCTCTCTTCGGACTTCCAGCCGTTGCTACTCGCCAATCGCATTATAGAGTCGTACTGCTCCCGCAGCAGATTAATAGTCACGGTCACCTGCTCGGCCTCATCAAGCACAGGAATAGACTCGACACGAGAACGCCAGGCGTTTTGTGAGTATTGCGAGTCCTCACCTTGCTGAGAGGTGTCCTCGGGGTAATGACCGTCAGGGATGTCAGGCATAAGGGGCCTCTTCTGACTAAAAGGAGATAATCGAGCGTATGAAGGGAGTCTTGGCGTTCAGCCTCTCCACCGTTATTAACTCTTCCGCGCCCCAAATGGTTTAACAGAACTTGCCGTGAGCCTACTCTATAGAGACGCCAGAGGCGCCGCAAGGTCGGCCTGCACGTGAGCCTGCACAAGGTCTCGATTGAGCGAGCGGCGGTGCGAATTTGGCTCTTCGGCCACCTTTAGCTGGCCGCAAGCTGCCGCTATATCCTGACCGCGTTCGATGCGGACGGTAGTGGAAATACCCGCTTCCTCACATATCTTCTGGAAGGCAAATACCTGCTCGCGCGGCGTAGCCAGCATCTCGCTACCGGGTACGGGGTTCAGAGGGATAAGGTTCACGTGGCATAGCATCCCCTTGAGCAAGTCTGCCAGTTCGTGTGCAAGGTGCAAGCCATCGTTCACACCGTTGATAAGCACATACTCGAACGTGATACGCCGCCTTGTCGCCACAGTGTAATCGCGGCAAGCCCTGATAAGCTCAGAGACATTGTATCGTCGGTTCATTGGCACAAGCTCACTGCGTAGCTCGTCGTTCGGAGCGTGGATAGATACCGCCAGGTTTACCGATATAGCTTCCCTCGCAAGCCGGTCAATCTGCGGCACAACGCCCACCGTACTCACCGTGAGCCTTCTCGCGCCCATTCCAAGTCCCTGGGGCGAATTGAGCATTGTGACCGCGCCCCACAGATTGTTGTAGTTCACCAGAGGCTCGCCCATGCCCATAAACACGACATTGGTGACAGCGATGATCTCTTTGCCCACGCCGGCTGACCCAGCTTCGACGTTGGTGTGCCACAGGTCAAGGCCAACGTCGAATGCAGTGGTGGGCGCAGTGACAGGCCGCGACTGAGCTACCCTTTCGCCTACGTATCGTGGCTTGGCCTCACCGACAACCGCTGACCTGTGAGGGTTGAGACGCAGCCACCGGTTGAACCAGAGCGCCTGTTCGAGTATCTCGCCTGTAGTCAGGTTGCGGGTAAAGCCCATCTGCCCCGTTGCGCAGAACGAGCAACCCATGGCGCAACCCACCTGTGAAGAGACGCACACTGTCGCCCTGTCGTAGTACAGCATCAGCACCGCCTCAACAGTGCTTCCGTCGCGCATCTTTAGCAGCACTTTGCGCGTCCAGCCGTCACTTGAGATTTTCTGCGCGACAAGTTCTGCCGAGCCTACTCGAAAGTTCTCGGCCAACTTTGCGCGCAAGGGCTGTGGCAGGTTCGTCATTGCGTCGAGGGAGGTCACAAGCTCCTTGTACAACCAGTGCAACACCTGCTTTGTGCGAAATGCAGGCTCGCCCCACTCGGACATCACAGCCGCAAGTGTCTCCGGGCTGAGGTCGTATATGTTGCGCCGTGCGTCGCGCTCCTGGAATGTGATTGTTTGGACGGCAGTGCTCGCTTCGTTCATGGCTCTCTATTATACCAACATTGTATGTTGGGTGAGAAACAAAAAGAGGACCAGTGGTGAGCCGGTCCCCGCTTGCACGAATTGTGCGCCCGATTAGCGCCTGCGACCGGAGCCTTGCACCACGCCTATCCAGTAGAGCAGGTTGAGAAGAGCCACGGCGAGTCCAGCCACGTAGGTGAAGGCGGCGGCGGTTAGCACCGAACGAGCCTGGCCGTATTCAGTGCGGTCCACCAGGCCGGTGTTGGTGAGCAGCTTCATGGCGCGAGAGCTGGCATCGAGTTCGACGGGCAGTGTCACAAGCGCGAAAACCACGGCCATGGCGAATGCCGCCACGCCCAGCCAGGACAGCGCGGTTAGGTGCATGAACAGACCGACAATAATCATCAGTATGCCAAACTGCGAGCCGATATTGGCCGCCGGCACGATAGCTGTGCGCGCTTTCATTAAAGGATAGCCTTGAGCATCCTGGATAGCATGCCCGGCCTCGTGAGCCGCAACCGCGATAGCCGCGACAGACGCGCTGCCGTACACCACGGGCGACAAGCGCAGCACCTTCTGGCTGGGATCGTAATGGTCGTCCAGTTCAGGAGTAGCGCCCGACGAGAGTGCGAACGAACCGGGCC
>JBBSIK010000075.1:0-9659 GCA_038232115.1 Chloroflexia bacterium | reverse complement strand
CCCAACACCCATCACCCATCCCTATCATCACACTGCGCGAATTCGAGGCGTGCGAAGTAGAGCTACCGCGAGAAGCTTATACCACGCTGCGGGCGCGATATGCCGGGCGAATAGACGTAGGGCCAACGGAACAGGCTGGCGTATACAGAGTGGCGGCTCGTGACTACATAGGGCGGGTGGGGCTACCGGGTGGCGGAATGCTCGTAATCCACCCCAAAGTAGATACGGCCAACCTCTTCTATATGTTGTGCGCGGAGGCAGGTCTGGCACAGTTCAACCCGCCACCCACAAATCTCGAGAGCAACAGAGGCAACCGCGATATAGTGAGATTTGTTGCCACTGCCGTCCTTGAAGCGGTAGAGCCATTGCTGAAGCAGGGTATCTACAGGGGATATGCCACCCGACAGGAGAGCACAGAGCCGGTACGCGGGCGCATCCTCATGGCGGAGCAGATCAGCCGCTATGGTGAGTTGAAGCACCGGCATGTGTGCGCGTATGCCGAGTTGACCGCAAACACACCCGAAAATGCGATAATGGCTGCTGCCTTACGTTACATCCCACGCCTTTTGGACAGGCATATCGAGCAAGACAACGCCCTCATACGCCGCGCGAGGAGCAGCGTTACGAAGTTGGAAGATGTGAGCGTGGTGCAGAGGACCAGGGCCATAGATTTGCTGCGCACGGTGAGCTTGCACCGGCTGAACGCCGCGTATGGCCCGGCACTCGGCCTATGCCGGTTGTTGTTGCAGCACCTCTCCTTCGGGGAGAGAGCAGGCCCATACCCATTCACATCTTTCCTGGTGAACATGCCCCGGCTGTTCGAGAGCTTCCTCACCGTTCGCCTGTGCGCACTGCTTCCCAGCCACGGCTTGCGGGCGCATGCTCAGCGCCACGATTACCTCGACGAGGAGCGCACAGTGGGCATACGGCCCGACTTGCTGGTGTTCGAGGTTCGTGGCAAAGAGCCGTTGCTGGTGCTCGACTTCAAATATCGCCGCATAGACGAGCCAGGCGTTAGCATCAGCCACGACCTCTATCAGCTAAGTGCCTACATGGACCGCTACAAACTGAGACCAGGCATACTCGTCTATCCCCGGTTCGACGACGCGCCAAACACGAGTCTCAAGCTAAAAGGCACCGGCAAGCAACTCCACCTCTCCACAGTGGACCTCGCGGCCCCCAACCCGGCGGCCCTGGAAGCTGAGTGCGCTCGCCTGGCCGCTACAGTGGCAGCAATGGCAAGTGCGTGAAACGTAATGCGTCTTACTGAAGAGAGTTCAGTAGACGCCAGTATTCGTGTTTAGGGAAACGCATCACGTTTCACGTTTGGTCGCTTGAGCCTTATAATTACTGCATGGTTGCAACTTCAGATACGCAGGAACAGTTAATAGTAGCGTGAGCGCACAGAGTTCCACGCGAATAATAGAAAGACGCCGTGTGAGCCGCATGGGTGCGATGGTATGGACAGCCGCCCCAACGTGGGTGTGGGTTGCCGTGCTTACCGCTCTTGCGTTTCTGCTCAGACGCTACAGGCTGGGCGCCGAGTCGTTCTGGTTCGACGAGGCCGACATAGTGCGCCACGCCCAGCAGCCGCTCTCTACCCTCGTTCAGGGCTTCACAGCAGCAGGCGAAAATGGCCCACTGTACACGCTGATACTCCACTATTGGCTCGCACTGATTGCCGCCTTCCCACAGCTTGGCCGGGTGCTCACCATCATGTTCGGCTCCGGCATGGAAGCTCCTGTGCGCGGGCTGTCGGCCATATGCGGCACGGCGGCTATACCACTCATGTATGCGCTGGGGCGGCGCGTGGGTAGGGTTTCGCTCGGCTTCGTGGCAGCCTTACTTCTCACCTTCAATCCCTTTCACATCTGGCACTCGCAAGACGCCAAGATGTACACCTTGCTGGTGCTAACATCGCTCGCCAGCACCATCCTGTATATTGATGCCCTCCAGCGCAACACATGGAAGCTGTGGGCGGGCTATGTCCTCGCCACGTGGATCATGCTTACCACCCACAGCATGTCTGGCCTCGTGCTCCTCGCCCAACTGGTGGCAACACCCTGGCTCAACAACCCTGGATTACACACACGCCTGAACAAATCCAAAACCCAACAGCTAAAATCCAAAGGGAATAGTCGCTTCCCATGGGTCTCCTGGGGTTGGGCGATGCTGCTTATACTGGCTCCTATCTTCCCGATAGTCTGGCTGCGGGTCGCCGCAATCGCCACAAACACGGTGGACGTGGGTGGCTGGTACGCCTCTACATCCCTCCCCGACATCTTTTTCACCACCTTCGTCAGCTTCGCCGTCAACCGGGCGCCCCAGCCGTGGGAGGCAATTGGCGCGGCGGCTATGGCAGTGCTGGCAGGGATCGGGTGCTGGAAGTTGGTCAGGGATCATGGGGCAGGGATCAGGGGTAGGGGTCAGGAAGTTGACTCTTCAGCCCCACTAGCCCCGGACCCCCAGCCCCTGATCCCTATCGTCCTCTGGATCGTGCCGGTGTTTGCCTTCTGGATCATCACTCTGATGGTGCCGTTGTTCCAATCGCGCTACCTGATTATGGCCCTGCCTCCGTACTTGATTATGGTTGCGGCGGGATTGCTTGCGCTTGGGCGGATACACCCGCTAATCATGGTCATGGTAGCGGGCATCGTGGGCGTGGCGAGCTTTGCGGCGCTGGCCGGGGTGAATTATTCGGCGGAGGCGCAAAAAGAGGACTGGCGTGGTGCGATGGTCTACGTGCAGGACCATCTGCGGCTGCGGGATGCGATAGTGGTCTTTCCCGGCTATCTCGTAACTGCGGCCAATGTCTACTATCGCCCAGGCGGCCCCGGACAGGTGCCCACCGTGCCCATAGAAGCCAACATACCGACCCTGAAGACCCAGAACTTCGGTTCGCGTGAGCTACAAAATGCCCTGCGAGAAGCAATAAGCAAGCGCGAGAGGGTATGGCTGGTCACCTCGCCGGAGCGCGAGCAGCAGGAAGATCCGCAGAACCTAGTGCAGAACTGGTTCCAGCAAAACTGGCTCACATTCGACACCAAGCGGTTCAACGGTGTGACCGTATACGGCATATCGTTCAACGAGCAGGTTGACGTGTGGTTCCCGCCCCCCGACTACCCGGAGGTCCACAAGTTCGCCAACGGCCTGACTTTCCTGGGCTACATCTACGAGATACGGGCCGACGCTACGGTGCAGCGCGACGCTTCTTCCTTCCCCCTGACCCTTTACTGGCTCAATGATAAGCCATTGACCGAAGATTACATCTTCCGAGTGCAGATCAAGGGCAAAGACGGCAAACCGCTTATCACGGATGAAGCCGGGCCTCTCAACGGCTATTGGCCGACCACTCAGTGGCACCCAGGCACCAACATAATAGACTACCGATATATACGCCTACCCGGTGGCATGGCCCCAGGCGATTATACCGTCACCCTCCAGGTCTACCCCAAAGGCCACCCCGACCAGCTTCTCAAAATGGAGGACGGCGGCACAGAGATTATCTTCCAGGCTCCCCTGCCTGTTGTGCCGTGGCAGCCGTAGATGGGTGATAGTAGGATACGAAAACGCAAAGCATGCCCTGAGTGTAGCCGAAGGAGCGCAAAGGCACAAAGAACGCGCAAAGATGTAAGAAGGAGTTCTAGGCTTACCACCCCTCCCCATGACTCATCACCCGCTATTCGATCCACCACTGCTCAACGTTCCACATGTACTGCGGCGAGTTGAAGTCTATATCACCATGTAGTTTGGGCGCGGCCACCACGCCGAACTTCTCTGCCCAGAGGAAGTAGTAGGGCAGTTGATCGGCAATGATCTGCTGGGTGCGGGCGTATATATCCTTCCGGCGGGCGAAATCATATGTAGAGCGCGCCTCGACCGATAGCGTGTCGTACTCTGCCGCCGAAAAGCCGGTGAAGTTGAGCAGGCCGGGTGCGGCATCTGTACGGGTCTGGCTCGTGTGGAACAGCAGGAAAGAATCTGGGTCGGTGCCACCGCGATTCCAGCCGAGCAGCATCACATCGAAGTCGAAGGGCGGATTGGTGGTGGCGCTGAGTCGAGCTTGCAGGGCCGTCTCGAAGTCCACAAGCTCCACCTTCGCCCCTATGCCCACGCGCTTCAGAGGTTCAATCATCGCCTCCGCCGCCTTTCGACGCACGCCATTGTCAGCGCGCACATAGAGCGATATCTGCAACGGCTTCTTGTTCTTCTCCACAATGCCGTCGCTATTGGTGTCCACCCAGCCTGCATCGGCCAGCAACTTCTTCGCCTGGTCAGCGTTGCCGCCCAGCTTCGACACATCCGGGTTGTATGCCCACGACGCTTTGTTCACGTCGCTCCATATAGGGTCACCACCACTACCCGTCACGGCAAAGGCAAGGCCAGGTTTGTCCAGGGCCAGCGCGAATGCCTGACGAAGGCGCGTATCGCTGAATGGGTGGGAAGCGCGCAGGTTGAAGGCCACGAAGTCATACCCAGCCTCGTCAAACGAGCCTCCGCGCACGCCCTTGTTCTCCTTGACCAGCGCCTCGGCAGCGTCCGGGGGCACCTCGGAGAGGAGCAGAGAGCCATCGCGTACAGCTTTGACGGCCACATCAGCCTGGGGCGCAACCAGGAAAGCCGCTTTGTCTATAAATGGTCTGCCGCCATAGTAGCTGTCGTTTGCCCGTAAGAGAATAGATTGCCCGGCGTCTCGCTTCTCGAACGCGAATGGCCCTGTGCCTACGGGCGCATCATTGAAGGGATTAGTGGGCAGTTTATCAAGCTCGGTCCCAGACAGAATATGGCTGGGGAGAATCGGCATCGTGAGGTCGGACAGCAGGGGAGAGTCGCGCCGCGTCAGCTTGAACTGCACCGTCGAAGTATCAACTGCCTCCACCGACTTCACCACCTCTCGGATATGAGCCACAGAGGGTGTGTCCGGTGGTAGGGCAGCGATAACGCGGTACGACCATACAGCATCGTCTGCCGTAAAAGGCTTATTGTCGTGCCACAGTACGCCGGGACGCAAATGGAATGTCAAGACAAGCCCATCTTCGGAGGCGTCCCAGCTACTCGCAAGGTCCGGCTGAGGCTGCAGATGGTTGTCCAGCCGCACCAGGCCCCCGTATATGAGGCTGGCAACGCGAGTCGTCGCCGGGTCCTTTGGCGTCAGCCACGGGTTCAGAGATGAGGGATCGTTCGGGATGCGTACCGTGAGCGTGCCTCCTCTGGGGTGGACGGAAGGCATAGGCGTGACTGAGGCCACCGAGGATGCAGTGGGCGCGGCTGTGACAGTAGAACCTGGCTTGTTGGGCGGTGGAGGCGCGGGTGTATCGTCACAGGCTGACACCAGCATTGGAAGCGACATCACCAGCAGTAACAAGAGCGCACCCATGCGCGTAGAAGAGCGTTTAACAGTCAAAGGCATGGCGATATTATAACGGAGGGAGCCGCTAGTTGTTAGTGGTTAGTACGTGGTGATTACCCACATCTGCGGGAGCCAACAGCACCCGGCGACTAAAGTCACGGGCAACGATTACGAAGTCCGTATGGCGGACTATAGGATGTTTACAGCACTAACTTAGTCGCCGCAGGGCGACTTTGTAACTATTGCCCGTGACTTTAGTCGCCTCGTGTAATCGTAGGCATGGGTAATCACCAAATTACGGAGTTCTTCACTAACCACTAACAAGGAGTAGCCCTTAGGTACTACTCACAGCCACTCGCACTCCTATACATGGTACTAGTTGCTGTCTTTTAATACCTCTATTATCACCCTCAAGAGCATTGTTGAGGATGCAACTGCTGTGCTACAATGCCTCTACTTTCAGTAAATGGTATCTGTCTTTAGAGTTGCCAGGGGCGCTGGCGCGGATTTTGCCAAACATCCTGCGAGGAAAGAGACACAACTTAATGGCAACCGACGGCAATCGCCTGGCCCATATATTTGTCTGGAAAGAAGGTACGACGCCTGATCTCCAGTACGCACGCCAAATCCTAAGTGTGGTCAACCCAGATGCCGCCAGGGCTATCGAGGGAGATAATGCACCTATAAGCCTCTTCTCGATCGCGCCGCCATGGCCGAGCGACTTATGGGCGCGTGCCATAGGCGACCTTCGGGGCTTCAGCGCATACCAGGCAAACGGCACGGACTGGACAGACACCTCGCGTTATGACCTTGCCGGCTGGCAGGGCAATGATCGCCGCACAGCTGAGCACATTTTTGTCGTCACCGCGTATCGCCGTGCTGCCACCACTTTGGCCGAGAGCGACTTTGAGGGTGAAGGGGTGGGAGCGCCGTCGCAGATTATGGCAGCAGGTACAGCAGACACAGCAGGCACATCCAGGCCCCCAATCGCCCAGGTGCCGTACTACCCACTGCGACCCACCGGCCCCATCACGTGGCCGCCACAGAGTATAGATACCCCGTCCCAACCCGGCCAGGCAGTCCAGGTAGAGCAGCCATATCCTGCATACGGCTACACATACAACTCCTTGGTAGGAGTGCCTGTGGGAGCAACCTCCGGCGACCTGGTGGGAGGCGCGGCAGCCCATTCTGCCCTCATTGATAGCTATAAACCCTTCTACGCTGGGTTTGGCCTGCGAGTCACAGCCGGGCTGATAGACTTCTTCTTTATGTCACTCTTTCAACTGACCACGGTGGCCGCCCTACTCAGTGCGGGCAAGGGTGAGCAGCCCACCGATCCGGGCGGCTGGCTCGCTGCCTACGGCCTGTATGCCTGCATGGGCCTTGCTATTTTCGCCACCTATCATGTGGTCCAGTGGAGCGTTTGGGGGCAGACAATAGGGAAGAAGCTCGTAGGCATCAAGGTGGTTACACCGGACGGAGAGGTGCCAGGCTGGGGACGCTCTATGCTCAGGATGCTCGGCTACTTCTTCTCACTTTCTCTCGGCGGTTGGGGTGTCGTAATGATCGCGCTTGATCTGCGCCATCAAGGGCTGCACGATAAGATGGCTGAGACTTTCGTGGTGCCCGAAAAGGCCACTGTGCCCGCGCCCGCCGGTCTGCCAGGCTACAAAGCATCCAGACAAGCGCAAACGCAGCCGCCGAAGGTCACAGGCATCAGAGAGAGCGCAGACACCGAGGAGCAGACAGGGCAATTGCATGCAAGAGAAACATCGTCTGCTCTCGCCATGGCTAACGTTGCGGGCGCCCCCCCCTACAATGAGATACAGATCGCCATGGGCGGGGAAGCATTACGTGGCAGCAAGCCCGTGGGCGCTGAGTGGCAGTCGCCTTACACTACTAATCCAATAGCGAGTGCGTCGCTTAACCCGACTCTGGGCAGGGAGCAAACCTTAGACACTGCTACCATTCCGAACCTGGACCAGATTTCCACAGGCCCGCTCGACGAGGGTATCGCCACACAAGAAGCAATAGGAGGCACAACGGCCCCCGACCCACAGCAGACCCCATCCAGCACTATACAGGCGCGAACCCTGTTCAAGGCGGGCCTGACCCAGATGGAGGCTGGGGTAAGCCCCAGTCTGCGCGGCTATAAGGTCGAGCCAGGGCCAGCCAGGGCAGCATCCGGTCTATTTAAGCAGGCTCTGGAGCGAGTGCCCAGCTCTGTTGTATACCGCTACTTCTATGCGATTGCCCTCCGGTACTCTGAGGGCTTTGAAGTAGCAATCAGCGAATTGCGCCACGTGTTGGAGCAGGACCCCACGCATTACGAGGCTCGCAGGCAAGTGGCATATGGCCCACGCTGGCACGACGCTTTTGCCTACCCAGGCTGGGTATCACCTGCCCCGATAGAGATCGGCGCGCCTCTGCCTGAGGCGATACGCGCCCTACTACCGCCCGGCCAGCAGCCTGCAACCCGACTGGTACTACTGCGCGAGGGCGGGTTAAAAGTGGCAGCGTTCCTGAGTCGCACCCCCAGGGCAGCATGGAATACCGTACCCAACGCCGAGATGCCCGCCTACTTGCAGCTGTTCCTGTCCAGGACGCCATTTGGGCCTATCATAGCCCTCTATATCGTGGTGCAAGATGACGCGCAGAATCCTTATATCGGGGAGACATTCCTCAACCCGCACGATCCGGGCGCGCCGTCCGAAGACGCCTGCCAGTTGGGCCAGAACATGCTGGAGCAGATAGCGCGGCAAGACCGCACCTATCTCATCTTTGCCGACGAGGATGACCACCTGCTCTTGTCGCGCAAGCTGGTGTTCGACGCCACTACGCAGGTAAGCACTGCGCGCATACTGTACGAAGTGCAAACGCTCCCCCCGCAGGTGATGGACCAGGACCGCTTCCGCCAGGCCGCCCAATGGCACATGGACCACTTCTCCCTGGACCAACTGAAAGGGTGAAGAGGTGATGGAAAAATGCGCTCTGATTCTTGAATGTACCTGCCAAAGCTCCAGACTCCTTAACATAGATCAGATATTGCCATGAGCTACGACAACATTCGGCCACAGGCGAACTGGGCGCAGTACAGAGTGGGGCAGGGTATTCTTATTGAAGAAGGGCGTGTATTACTCAGTGGCAACAGGTGGTACTCGGATAAGCCTCTCGTGTGGACGCTACCCGGCGGCAGGGCCGAAGACGGCGAGGGAGTGAGCGAGGCTACGGCGCGCGAGTTCCTGGAAGAAACAGGGATGCGGGTGGAAGTGTCGGGTCTCGCCTATGTTGCCGAAGCCCGGAGCACAATGGCCCGCCGCCTGTTCCTCACCTGTGCCTTCGTAGTCATCCGTCTGTCGGGCACTCCCACTATCGGTAACGATCCTGCCGTGGAAGAATTACACTTCGTCGCCCTGGAAGAACTCCCCCTCTATATGCCCGCCCCCAGCATTGGCGATCCCCTCCAATGGTACCTGCGGCACCCCCATGAAACGCCGCGCTACTGGTTCTTCCCCGAATACGAGTAGCGGACGATGGGTGATAAGCCTGGAACCCTAATACAACCTTTGCGCGTTCTTTGCGTCTTTGCGTTTCCGTCTCCCCATAACCCCTACCCTGATGTGTTATAATCTTTGCCGAATGCCATAAATCACAGACAGGAGAAAAGATAGCATGGAGAGGACACTTGTGCTGCTAAAGCCCGATGCGGTGCAGCGCGGAATACTGGGAGAGATAATCAGCCGCTTTGAGCGCAAGGGGCTAAAGCTAGTGGGCATGAAGATGATGCAGCTTGACGATGCACTGCTCGAAGAGCACTATTCGCACCTGAACCACCTGCCGTTTTTCGGCGAGATCAAGCAGTTCATGATGCTGGCTCCCATAGTAGCCACTTGTTGGGAAGGTGTTGATTGCGTTAAGGCAGTGCGCGCCATGTGCGGCGTGACCCTCTCACGAGAAGCCGACCCCGGCACAATCCGTGGCGACTTTGCAATGAGCATCCAGGCCAATCTCGTACACGCCTCCGACTCGGTCGAAACCGCTGCCGCCGAAGTGCCGCGCTTCTTCAAGGGCGGCGAGCTGTTCGAGTATGAGTGGCTCAACACGCCCTATGTATACACGAAGAAGGAACAGGGCGAGGGGTAAAATCTCTCGCAGCAGAAAGTAGCGGCCTATAAAGCCGCTACTTTCGATTCTGCCTAGTGTCTAAGGCTTATTCTCCTGGTGATTACCCACATCTGAGCTAACTAACAGCACCCGGCGGTTGAAACCGCAGGCAACAGTTACAAAGTCGCCCTGCGGCGACTAAGTT
>JBBSIK010000074.1:0-9666 GCA_038232115.1 Chloroflexia bacterium | reverse complement strand
TCGCTGGTTTCGGCTACGCGGCGGCATGAAGACATCTATCTCGGCGCTAGCCCGCGCGGCTCGCTCGCTTTGCAGATATCGTCTCAGGCGCGTGCCGCTATTGCCGGGCGCGATTACGTCATACCCGACGATGTGAAAGCTCTGGCGGAGTCTACTCTGGCACACCGCCTTATTCTTAGCCCCTCGGCCCGCATCCGAAACGCCGACACCCGCTCAGTCATCGCGGAGCTTTTGCGCGCCACGCCGGTGCCTGGAACCGTGCCCATTGCTTCTGCTCGGCGCTAACGCTGGAACGGTACAAACCCCTACATGAGAGATAACTCGAACGCGATCCGGCTGGGCGTGCTTACGGCGGTGATCTACATAGCCGCCGCCACCGCTGGGCTGCGCCTGTTCTACTACCTGGCTTATGTGCTCGCAGCCGTGTTGCTGGCTTCATTTATGTGGACTCGGCTCAACAAGAGAGGTCTGGGAGTACGGCGGGAGGTAAGCCCCACCCAGGCCCAGGTGGGGCAGACGATCCGCGAGACGATAGAGCTACGCAACCTGTCGTGGCTGCGCAAGCTCTGGCTCGAAGTGCGCGACCAGTCTACCTTGCCGGGCCACCACATCGGCGCTGTGGTCTCGCTGCCTGGTGGTAAGGCCAAACGCTGGCAGGTGCGGACTCGCTGCATACACCGTGGCCTGTTCAGGTTGGGCCCCACCGTGGTGGTCACGGGCGATCCTTTTGGCCTGTTTCAGTCAGGTCAGGTGCTGGAAGGGCGCGGCGAGATACTGGTTTTTCCGCCTACGGTGCCGCTTTCGCAGTTCGGGCTTCCAAGTGGCGAACTGCCGGGAGGGGCCAAGACCGAGCGACGCGCTTACCATTCAACACCGAGCGCAGTGGGCATCCGAGAGTACCAGCCAGGCGACCCTGTGAATCGGATCCATTGGCCTGCGAGCGCCCGCAATCAGGCGCTCATGGTCAAGGAATACGAACTCGACCCGACCTCCGATCTGTGGCTGGTGATTGACCTGCAAGAGGACGTGCATGTCTCAGCTATCGCTGAGGATTCCGAAGCTGACGATTCGCCACCTGCCTATGAGAGATACCGGCGGGTTAGAGGCCAACTTCCACCAGATGAATTGGTTGGCAACGATGGGACCCGGCTGATGCTTGATCCCACAACCGAGGAGTACGCCGTTACCGTGACCGCCTCCCTGGCTGCTTTTTTCATCGGAGAGGGTAGATCGGTGGGCCTGATTGCATGGGGACAGCACAATATAACCGTGCATGCAGATAGAGGTGGAAGGCAACTGATAAAGATGCTGCGGGCGCTTGCCGTGCTGCGGGCGGAAGGCGCTACACCACTTGCGACTGTGCTCACAGCCGAGGGCCGCCTGTTCGGTAAGCAGGACACGGTGGTGGTAATCACGCCTTCGATAGATAACGAGTGGGTGTCGGCCCTGCGTACGCAAATGCTGAAGGTGGCGAGCGCCGCCACGGTGCTGATAGAGCCAAGCAGCTTTGGCAGCGATGCCGACGCCGTGCCTCTGGTAGGCGCGCTTGGGGCCATCAACGTACCCGCCTACATGGTGAAGCGCGACGATGCTATAGATCTTGCGCTGACACAACAGTTCAGTCCGGCGGCTGGACGGAACCTCCGCTAGCGAAGTGCTGTTAACAGAGTAGCAGCCTACATAAGCCTCGACTCTACAGTGGTTTTTCTGCTGTCGCTTTCACCGGAAGCCCATTGTCCGGTATAATTACAGGGTAGCCCTCCCCTGTTTCCCTTGTTCCCCACGCGCGGCATACTATATGAGAGAAATGATGAATAGATTCTTCAAGTTACAAGAAGGCTGGTTGACGGTCGGCCTGCTTGCTTTACTCCTTTTCAGCGTCACACTTTCAATTCAGCAGGCACAGTGGTCTGACGGCCTCTCTATCTTAGCGCCCATTACGATAATCGGCCTTGCCACGGGTATTGTCATGGCCAAGGTGCGGGGCGTGCCTCGATTCCTGCTTGATCTGCTCGGCCTTGAGATCGGTTTCATTACGGTGCTGCTTGCCGTGGCCTCCGTGATGCATGACCCCGCCCTCTCCACGGTGCAGGGCAAAGTGCAGGACCTTATTGGCCGCACGGCCAACTGGGTGCATGTTGCGATCAGGCAAGATGTCAGCGACGACCTGGTTGTGTTTGTGCTTTCATTGGCCGTAGTCACGTGGGTGCTTGCATATAGCAGTGCCTACTTCGTCTTTCGGTCGCGCCAACTCTGGTGGGCCCTCGTGCCCAATGGCGTGGCCTTACTCATCAATCTGTCCTATTCCCCGGCCAACTTGAATGCCTACATTGTGGTATTCATGCTCAGTGCCCTGCTGCTGATGATCCGCTTCAATCTGCTTATGAAAGAGGAACGATGGCAGCGCGAGCGAGTCAACTATTCTCCCACGCTCATCTGGACTTTCCTGTGGGCGGGGAGCGCCGTGTCCGTTGTGCTGGCCTTTGCCATGTGGTATGTGCCCGCGAGCGCCGCTAACAGCACACTCAATGGTATGTGGGAGCGGGTGAACCAGCCGTGGGTAGACTTCCAGAACACAATGAGCAAGCTCTGGTCTACTGTGCCGGGCAACCAGAACATCAGCGGCTATGCCTCGTTCAATAGCAAGTTCACTATGGGTGGATCGCTCAACCTTTCCGACGCGGTAGCCCTCAAGGTAAAGTCCGGGGAGCGACTCTACTGGCGGGCCAGGGCATGGGACCAATACGACGGCACCAGTTGGTCAGACACCGCTGCCGATACCTTCAGCAATAAAGATCTGAGTTCTTTTCTTTCCCTGGATGCTAACCAGCAACTTATGTCGGAAGATGACTCGCGGCACGAGGTAAGCTACACCATGCAGATGGTCAGCCCCAAGCCTGACTACCTGTTCACCCCGCCACGGCCCGTCAAATTGAGCGTGCCCAGCCGCCTGGAGCTTTCCTGGCGTAAGCTCGATGAGACTTACAATATAAACTCGTTCTATGCCTCCACAAACCCTACAGACATTCATACTGTGCCCCTGGAGATGCGCCCCTTGATCGGCACGCTGCATGAGGCACAGACTGAGCTTCAGCAGTCGCCATCAACTTCAAGCAGGGCTGAGGATATGGGGACACGCCTCTACGCGACATCGAAGGGCGCCGATATACAGGGCCAGTTGAGCGAACTCGACAAGCGCGGTATACAGGCAAGGATTGATGTTTCACCTGGACCCAACTACGTGATAAACGTGCGCGCCAGGGGTGAGGTGCCCGTCTACGACGACATTACGACTATACATACCGCAGATAAGAACCAGCAGGAGCCAGAGTACACAGGCACCTCGATGGTCTCCAATGCCACTGACGAGCAGCTTCGTGTTGCAAGTACCGGCTATGAGAACTGGGTCAAGGCGCGCTACCTGAAGCTGCCTGTGACCGTTAGCCGGCCCCTGCGTGATCTCGCTTTGCAGATTGTGCAAGATGCGGGCGCGACCAACCCTCTGGACGAGGCTCGCGCCCTGGAGAAGTACCTGCGCGAAAACTATCAATACAGCACCGATCTGCCCAACCCTCCCATCGGCAGAGACCGACTGGACTGGTTCCTGTTCGACATTAAGAAAGGCTACTGCGAATACTATGGCGGTAGCATGGTGATTATGCTGCGCACGCTGGGGGTCCCGACCAGGCTGGCTGGTGGCTACGCGCCCGGCACGTACGACAGTGCCAGCCAGAGCTACGTCGTAAAGGAATCGTCGGCGCACGCCTGGCCGGAGGTCTACTTCCCTGGCTACGGCTGGATACAATTCGAGCCGACCCCTTCGCAGGCGATATCGAGCCGCGAAGTGAGCCGGACGCCCGATCAGGAGGCGAGTCCGACTGCCGTTGTCACACCGGGCGCTACGGCTACGCTTTCACTACCCAAGACCGATCGTGGCGCGAACGACACCGACACGAAGCTTCCCAACCAGGCAAACAGCAGTTCGAGCGGCTTCTTCGGTATAGGTGGTGATGGTGGGAACTTCGCGCTGTTGGGCGTGATCCTCGTGGCTGCCCTGTCTGCTTTGCTCCTATTCGCCAGAAGCAGGAAGCCCAGGGCGCAGGCCGCAGATGTGTACTATGGGCGCATGGTCTCATGGGCGAAGCTGCTGAGACTCGGCCCGTCCGCTCACCAGACGCCCTACGAGTTCAGCGAGACGCTGGGCCGTGAGCTACCCGGCACGGGTCTTTTTGCCCGTATCATCGCACGAGCTTACGTGCGAGATCGCTATAGCAAATCAAAGAGCGAAGCGCCGGACCAGCTTGCTGTTGGCCGGGCATGGGACTCGTTGCGGAGTCATTTATGGCGCAACTTGCCCCGCAGACAGGTGCGACGGGTAGGTGCTCGCAGGCGAAAGCAATAAGACCGTCGGTATGGGGCAGGGGCTTTCTTTCGCTCCATCCTTGCCTTGTATCACCCATCTCGTGATCTGGCACAACGTTAAGGGAATATTCATGCGGCCATTCTTGACGGTATAGTAGCCTGATGGTAATATCAAGCTGATACTCTATATTTTGAGGACTGCGCGCCGTGCCTTACGGCTCCCGCCTCACATGATAAAGCTTCTTTATGGTGCGACCCGCTACAACCATATCCAATAAGACGGTACCCGTTCGCAAAATAGCGGGCACGCCCCAGAGCAGCGGCATGGTGGAGGCGAAGCCACGGCCAAAGAGCGACTTCGTGGAGACGATCTGGACGCTATTTTGCTCGGTGCGGTTTGCCGTCGTGCTGAATGTCGCCCTGGCGCTCGCCGCTATGCTCGGCACGATCATTCCCCAGATGCCGGCGGGCATCCAGAACTTCGATGTCGAGCTGGGTCAATTTCTGGACAACGCGAAGTCACGCTACGGCGACTTGTATGGCGTGCTCTACTGGGCCGGTTTCTATAACCTGTACCAATCGCTGTGGTTCAGGATGCTGGTAGTGGTCGTTGTATTCAGCATCATAATGTGTACTCTGAACCGGTGGCAGCCGATCATGCGGCAGATACGCACGCCATCTCTCAGGTTCGGTGATTCTTTCGTGTCGGGTCTGTCCGAAAAGGCCGCCTTCCGCAGCGTGCCCGTTGACCTTGCAACGGCGGAAGGCGCTTTGCGGGGCGCGCTACGCAAGGGCCGCTACCGAGTATTGTCCGACACCTCCGAGGACGGAAAGACTGTCTTCGTCTACGCTGACCGAGACCGCTGGTCCAAGCTGGTAACGTTCGTGAGTCATGCGGCTCTCGTCATGGTGATATTGGTAGCCGCTGGGATGGCGAACCTGGGCTGGCGTGAGCAGTCGCTCTCCTTCTTTCCTGGCCAGCCTGTGAATGTGGGCCACGGCACCGACTTCTCGGTGCGTAGCGATAACTTCTGGATAGATTATTATTCGGACGGCAAAACGGTCAAGGAGTACAAGGATACCCTGGCCGTGGTCGAGGGCGGCAAGGACGTGCTCACGAAGACGATCATCGTTAATGACCCGCTTCGATACAAAGGCATCAACTTCTTTCTCGTGAGCTACCAGCCGGTGGTATACGCCAAAGTAACGGACGACAAGGGCGCCGACTTGCCCTTGCGGAAGATGACGGCGAGCGGCCCTGTAACAGCCACTCAGGGCACCGCAGGCTCCCTCGTCGAGTTCAGCCAGACCAGCAGCGACAATTTGCCCCTCGACTATGTGCAGCTGCCAGTGAAAGACCACTTCGTGACGCTGGCGCTTACCTACTACCAGGACGTAAGCCGCCAGGAAGGCGAGAACCCGCCTGTTTACGCTCAGGCCTACGTTGATAAGAACTTCGACAAGCCGATATACGACGCCTTCGTGCCTCGCAGCGGCGCATTGAAGCTGCCGGGCTTTGAGCAGTACAGCTTCACCTTCACCAAAGCCACCACGTCAATACTGGAAGTGGCCAAGGATCCTGGGCTTACACTCGTCTCTATATTTTTCACGATTATGGCGTTTGGGTTCACGATGTCGCTCTACACCAGCTATACTCGCTGCTGGGCCAGGATTACCGTGAGCGAGGAGCGGCCCGGCAGCGTGAACTTGCTCATCGGTGGGTTGGCCGAAAAGAACAAAGTTAGTTTCGAGCGTGATTTCGAGCGTCTGGCATCTCGGATCAGGGACAGGCTCGTGGCAAGCACGCGAACCTCGGTGCAGTATGCCGATAAGGTGGACACTACTGGGGCTGACGTATAAGTCGCTCTATGCAGGCCAAATAGCTCTTTACTTTCAGGAGGCATTATGGGTTTCGACGCTCCTACATTTGGGTTCAATGAGCCGACGCTAACGGTGGTCGCCTATGTCTCATACCTGGCGGCTTTCCTCTTTTTCTGCGCCTACCTCATGACGCGCTCTGGCCGCGCTCTCATTGTGCCACGTCGCCAGGTCGCGCTAGCTGGTGCCGGTGCGGGCGGGGGCGGTTCGATGGACGTGACCCTGAGCGGGGACGAGAGCGGCTCGCGCATGGGTCTCTCCTATTCGCCTGCACTTGGACGAATCGGCACAGGCCTGGTAGTATTCGCGTGGCTAAGTCTGACGGTGGCCCTCGGTCTTCGATGGGAGCACGCAGGCCACCCGCCTTACGTGACCCTCTATGAGATAGCTACCATGCTTGTGTGGGGCATGACCACGATCTATCTGGTGCTGTTTGAAGCGATCTTGAAGACGCGGGCGGTGGGCGCCTTCATCGTGCTGATTATCTTTTGTCTGCACAGCTATGCAGTTTGGTTCATACCGACCGACCTCAAGCGCACGATAGAGCTTGTGCCCGCCCTGCGCTCCTACTGGCTGATGATCCACGTTTCGATGGCTATCATCTCCTATAGCGCGTTTGCCACTGCCGCCGGTGCGGGTCTCACTCTCCTCGCCAAGCATTACCTCAAAGGGCGCATCTCGGCTGGTCTGCCCTCCGAAGCTGCTATCGAGGAGTTCATGTTCCGAGCGGTGGCTGTGGGCTTCCCCTTTGTGACGCTGGTGCTCATTACGGGTGCTATCTGGGCGCAGGAAGCTTGGACAAAGGCCTGGTCTTGGGACCCCAAGGAAGTATGGGCGCTCATCACATGGCTCACTTACGCTGCTTATCTGCACGTGCGTGTGCAGCGTAACGTGCGTGGTGTGACGATGGCCTGGCTTTCGCTGATAGGCTTCGTGGTGGTGTTATTCACATTCATGGGCGTGAACTACCTGGTTCAGTGGTTTGGACTCCAGTCAATGCACACCTATAGCATTGATAACGGCGCACCTCCAGGCTTGAGCGTGGCGAGCATTGGGTCCGTGCTCTTCTTCGTGGCAATACTGGGGATCGCGTTCGTTAGCTGGCTGCGCGTGAAGTTCCCGTCGAGGAAAGCGACCAGGAAGCAATAGGAGAAGCTGCTGGAAGCCGTAAAGAGTAACTGGCGCACGCTGCGGTCGCACTTCTGGGTCGGGATCGCGCTCCTCGTGACAGGGCAGCTGCTAATTTTCGCCCGCACACCTGCTGGGGACTGGGTGCGCCCCCTCTCAGACTACTGGTTTGCCGCCGTCTGGTTCGGCTATATATTTGCGCTCGATGCGGTCATCTATGCAAGGGATGGCCGCTCCCTGTTTGTGACTCATCGCCATGTATTCCTGGCGATGCTGCCGCTCTCTGCCGCCATGTGGTACGGCTTTGAGTGGGTCAACAACTTCGTGCAGAACTGGCATTATCTGCGCCCCTACGACATCCCCGAATGGTGGGCGCAGGTCTGGTCGCTGGTCTTCTTCAGCACCGTCATCCCCGCTATGTGGGAGACCGCCGACTGGGTTGCCGGTTGGCAGGTGATACGCAATATCGGCCTCAAGCGGCGCTTCAGCATCGGCAAGCCGGCACTGGTGGCGCTGATCCTGGTGGGAGTGCTCTTCTTTATTTTGCCCGCCGTGTGGCCGCTCTATTTTTTCCCTCTCATCTGGGGCTTTGCCGCGCTTATCCTCGACCCAATCAACTACTGGCGGGGCAACCCATCCATCCTGGGCTACCTGTCGCGCGGCGAATGGCGGGTGCCGGTAGCCTTATACCTGGGCGGGCAGATTTGCGGAATACTGTGGGAGTGCTGGAATTTCTGGGCCTTTCCCAAGTGGTACTACACAGTGCCATTCGTCGGCTTCCTCAAGGTCTTCGAGATGCCGTTGCTCGGATACATGGGGTACGGGCCGTTCGCGTGGGAAGTGCATGCCGTATTCTGGTTCTTCGCCGGATTTGTGCGAGGGCAGCACAAGAGGCAGACGGACGAACTGGAAGAACTGTTGCTGGCCGAACGTTGATATGGGCGGGGCGCAAAGAAGGGGAACTGCTTATGAGCAGTTCCCTACTAAGGTTTCTATGCGTCGGGGCGAGAAGCAGGCTTACGTATTATAAAGCACTGGACGCAGGTTGGCCTTCGGTTTACGTCTGATGTCTCGTAGCGCGTTTCTGTTACGATACACGGTAATCACTGTGCCATCATCGTTGGACACAATTATCACTATGTCGTGCAACTTTGCGAGGCGTGGCTCCACGAGGCGGTAACGCTCCACCTCTCGCTTGCGCATGACGTAGAACCGGACACCTGTGCGGTGTTCGAGGACGCCATACCTGAGAACGAGGTCCAGGTCGTGATCGCGCAAGTTGCTTTGCGCTCCCCGCTGCTTCGCATGACTGCTTAACTGTGTTTGTTCGCTGGCGTCTGTAACTCTTTCCATCTTGTGCCGTCCCGCTCCACGCATCTAGCGAGGTCCAGTCGTCACAATCGATCTTAACGGACCACGTGTGAGCTTGTCCGGGCATAATAACCCACCGCGCGGAAGCTGTCAAAGTTGTGCAAAGAATGTGGAAACTAATCGCGCCCTCTGCTGCGGTGTAGCCTGAGCAAGTGCCAGCAAGCCAGTAGTCTGTATGTGGCCATGGCAAGTGATAGTTCAAGGCCCAAGAGGCCGTCTCGATAGCCTCTGTAGTCAATGAACCTCCGCTTGAACTCGCGCAGAGGCTGACCTACAAGGCTGCGGATGTGGGCGCGACGACCTTCAGCGTACATTGCGTGTGCCTCCAGAGGGGCATAAGATCGCTGCTTCTCAAAAAACTGCCGCCATGTTTCATAATTGAAGTGGACCAACCGCTCTTGCAAGGTGCCTATAGTACCATCAACCTCCGGCACTTCATGCACCTGGCGGCGCTCGTCATAGCGGCATCTCGACCGCTCCAGCAGCCTTATCTGGTAATCGGGCGACCAGCCGGTATGCCGAACCTCGCGCCTGAAGAAGATGTTACGGCGTGGCACCCTGTAAGCGGCAGCATGACCCTCCGATAGCACGCGAGCGATTTCGTTCGCCAACGCAGGAGTCATTCGCTCGTCAGGGTCAATGAAGAACACCCAGTCAGTGGCGCATATCTGCAGGGCGCGGTTTCGCTGGGCCGCGAAGTTATCGAAACGCGCTACAACTACTTGTCTCGCCGTTGTACGTGCAATTGTAGCAGTAAGCGGGTCGGCACCGGCATCGAGTAGGACCAGGGTGTGGGCCCCTGTGATTTGCAGCAGGGGTTGGAGGCTGGCGAAGCACCTACGTAGGTGCTCACCTTCCCGCCACGCGAGCGCCGCTACCGTGAGGCTGGGGCCGGTATATCTCATCATCGGGCGAATGTCAGCCTGA
>JBBSIK010000073.1:0-9689 GCA_038232115.1 Chloroflexia bacterium | reverse complement strand
GTGGCGGTTATAGTGGCGCGCGCCCCAGGCACCTTCAACCAACCCAACTGGCTCGGCGTATTGGTGGGCGGGATTGTGCCTGCCATCGCAGCAATCCTGATAGGTATAGCCGTGCTGAGGCTGCGCGGACACTATTTCGCTATAGCCACGCTGGGTGTGGCTATAGCTACCCGTGAGTTGGTGAATAATCTCGACTGCGTAAGCGTGCCCTGGAGCGACAAGCCCCTCTTTTGTCTGGGCGCGGCCAGCGGCATCATTCTGCCGCCCTTGCACAAAGAGGACTTGCAAACCAGCGGCCTCCTATTCTACTTCTCCGCGCTTGGCCTCACGGCGGCCAGCACAGCCGCCCTCTGGCTGCTCAATCGTAGCAAGTTCGGCTACGGCTTGCGCGCCATCAGGTCCAACGAAGAAGCAGCCTCAGTTATGGGCATCAACACGACAACTTTCAAGATCGCCGCTTTCGCTGCCAGCGCGGTCTTTACAGGTCTGGCGGGCGGTTTGCAGGCCCTCATCAACGGCTCGGTTTTGCCGGACCAGACAAGTATCTTCGATCCATATCGCAGCCTGGAAGTGATTATCATCTGCCTGATCGGGGGCATAGGCACAGTATGGGGACCTGTGATCGGGGCGTTTGTACTCTACGCTGTGCAGGAAGCCCTCAACGGTATCTTCGGCGCGGGCGACTGGCGGCCTATCTTTTTCGGCGCGATTGTCATACTGCTGATACTTTTCCTGCCGCGCGGCTTGCTACAATTCTTCGGAGCAAGCGGTAGAGTGGGCTGGCGTGGGCTATGGCGCAACCTTGTAGCCAATCGAATCTGACCGAACACTCAGCTACAGATTGAAATCTATGAATCATCCCGCAACCCTATCGCCCCGACCAATACTGCTGCAAGTGGACAACGCCACCAGGCTATACGGAGGCGTGGCGGCGGTGCAGCATGTCAGCTTCGACGTGCTGAAGGGCGAGATTATGGGCCTTATCGGGCCAAATGGCGCGGGCAAGACCACGCTCGTCAACCTTATAACTGGGCTTACGACTCCCAGCCAGGGCACAATCACCTTTAAAGGGCGGGTGCTCAACGGGCTGCCTGCCCACGTAATTGGACGACAGGGTATATCGCGCACGTTTCAGATTGTGCGCCCGTTTCAGGGCCTCACCGTGCGTGAGAACGTAGCGGTGGGCGCAATGTACGGGTGTGGTGGCGGTCAGCGAGGCGCATCTGGAGCCTTCGCCCACGCAGATGAGGTGTTGCAACTGGTTGATCTGGCACGTGTAGCCAATGCACCTGTAGAATCGCTACCCATCGCCGACCGCAAGCGGCTCGAACTCGCAAAGGCCCTGGCGATGGACCCGGAGCTACTATTGCTTGACGAAGCGATGGCTGGCCTGCGGGGACGGGAGGTAGATGAGGCGATGGCCCTCATCAAGCGCATCAATGCCATGGGCGTAACCATCCTGGTTATCGAGCACGTGATGAAGGTTATACAGGGCGTATGCGACCGGGTGGTGGTGCTCGATTATGGCAGCAAGATAGCTGATGGCACTCCGGCTCAGGTCATGAGGGACCCGGCAGTGATTGAGGCCTACCTGGGCCAGCGCTACGCCAAAGCCCATGCCGCGCAGACGAATGCAGACGCGCAGGAGACCTCTGGTGAATGAGGCTATGCCCCTCGGACGGCGGCGCGCACCAGGTGACAAGTCTCCCCTCCTGCAAGTGGATAAGCTCAATGTAGCTTATGGCGACGTGCAGGTGCTGTGGGACGTGAGCATGGAAATATATGAAGGCGAGATCGTGGCGCTTGTCGGGGCCAATGGTGCGGGCAAAACCACTTTGCTCTCTGCTCTCAGCGGTCTCTTACCCACAGTGAGCGGGCAGATTATACTGCGTGGCACGCCCATAACCCGGTTTCCATCTCACGCAGTAGTGGCGGCGGGTATCGTACACGTTCCCGAAGGTCGAAGACTTTTTGGCGCTCTCACGGTGCGCGAGAACCTGCGCATGGGCACGTTTCTGCGCCGCGACCGTGCGGCGATTGAGACTGATCTAACTCGTGTGCTCGACCTCTTCCCGCGCCTGAAAGAGCGTCTCAACACCCTGGCGGGCAAGCTATCGGGCGGCGAGCAGCAGATGGTGGCTATAGGTAGAGGACTGATGGCCCGGCCCCAACTACTCATGGTAGATGAGCTTTCTCTTGGCCTGGCCCCTGTGATAGTAGAGAACCTGATCGAAATTATCGAAGCCGTCAACCAGGAAGGCACCACGGTGCTGGTGGTGGAGCAGGACGTGCAGATCGCCCTTGAACAGGCCAATTATGGTTATGTGCTCGAAACAGGCCACATAACGCTCCAGGGTGATGGAGCCGACCTGCTGAACAACCCCAACATCCAGCAGGTGTTCCTGGGTCTTACCGCAGAGTAGTCATACCTGATGCTATACCTGAGTCTCTAAATGCGTTACGTACAGAGTACATGGCTGTCGCGGCTCACCCACCCGGCAGTGATACTGGTCATAGTTTTGCTCATCGCTGCTTATCTCCGAGTCTCGGGGCACAATTGGGACCAGGGACACTTTCTCCACCCTGACGAGCGGTTCATTGTTGATACAGCAATTCAGCACCTGCTATTGCCTCCTGACACCACCCTCGGCGATCTAATGGACCCAAACAGAAGCCCTCTCAACCTGCGCGGGGGCGGGCAGGCGTACTCCTATGGCACACTACCCTTGTATGCCGTTAAACTAGTCTCGGTAGCTCTGTACCTGATTACAGGCGATAGCTTTTTCCCCGGTCATTTTGGCGTGACACAGACGGGTCGCCTGCTTACGGCCTTGTTTGACGCATTGACTGTGCTGCCTCTGTTCGGCATTGGTGTTCGGCTATGGAGCGTGCGAATCGGGTTGTTCTGTGCTGGCCTTTATGCCCTTTCTGTGCTGCCCATACAGATAGCTCACATTTTCAGCTCCGAGCCGCTGATGACACTGTTTGCCACGTGTGTCCTGCTGTGCAGCATCCTGGTGGCGCAGACCGGAAAACGTCGCTATGCCGCGCTTGCAGGATTGAGCGTAGGGCTTGCTATGGCCTGCAAACTGAGTGCGGCACCTCTGCTCGTCCTACCGATGCTGGGTATAGCCATTTTCTGGTGGAGCAGCAGAAACGAAGGGGAGGCAAGTTTGGCCCCGGTGAGGTTGCGGCACATTGCTGCGTTAGGGTTGTTGCCATCTCTGTTTGCCCTAGTGGGCTGGTTCCTGGCGGATCCCTATGCCGTGTTGGACTTCAACGTCTACTGGCAGCAGGTTAGCTTCCAACTCGACATACAGCGTGGTCTGGTAGATGAGGTGTATACTCGCAAGTTCGTGGGCACATGGCCCGTGCTATACCCGTGGCTGCAGTTGGTGTTGCTGGGAGTGAACCCACTGGTAGGGCTGGTGGGAACGGCAGGCATAGGGGTGGTTACCTGGCGTGTGGTGTGGTTGCGCCGGTGGGTGGAGGGGCTACTGCTACTGGGGTTTGTAGCCTACTTCCTGCCTATCGCTTTGTCGGAGGCGCGGTGGGTGCGTTACCTGCTGGCTGCTGTGCCATACTTGTGCCTCTTTGCGGGGGCGCTTGTTGTGGCCTTGTTGGCGGCGGGTTCGCGGCGCGGTTGGCGACTCCCGGCGGCGCGCGCCGTGGGTGGAATATTACTGGCATCGGCCTTGTTAAGCGCAGTCGCATATACCTCGATCTACAGGAGCGAGCACGTGGAGGTGCAGGCCTCTCGCTGGATATACGACAATGTGCCGGCTGGCAGCAAGGTGGGCGCTATAGGTGATGGGCCTCTCCCTCTACGCATAGCCAACCACCCTCTTCCGGGCGATGCCTACGATCTCAGCTACTTTCCCTTGCTCGACGATAAGCCGAGCGCGGAGATGGCGGATAATCTGCGTAAGTATTTGAGGAGTGTGGACTACCTGACAGTGCGTGGGGCCGATGTCCGCAGCACGGTAGACCCGCTACCCTGGCGTTATCCGGTGCAGATACGCTATTTCGAGCTGCTTTTCAGCGGTAAGCTAGGCTTCAAGCCGGTATACAGCGTAACTTCCTACCCGCGCCTGCTGGGCCTGCAAATCGTGGACAGCATGCCCCCGGTTGATCCCAACTTCATCGAATATGACCATCACCCTGTTTGGGTCCTCCATAAAGAGCGCCAGATAAGCCGCCAGGAGTGGCAGGCGCTGTTTGCCGATGCAGTGAAGACGCCTTCGGTGGCTACGCGGCACGCGCCGTAAGAAAACCACATCCATAGTGTTGACTATGGACGTGGTGATTACCCATATCTCAGATAGTGGCTAGTAATGGCTAGCACCCGGCGACAAAAGTCACGGGCAACCATTACAAAGTCGCTCTACGGCGACTAAGTTGGCACTATAACCAAGCCCAGTCCGCCATGCGGACTTCGTAAGCGTTGCCCGTGACTTCAGTCGCCGGGGCAATTGCAGATGTGGGTAATCACCAGTATGGCCCTGGCATATACAAGCTTTAGGACCTCTAACGGAAAGTGCTGGGCAGTATCCCCAACTGGTTGCGGTACTTGGTTACCGTGCGCCGTGCCACTCTAATACCTTGCTCGCGCAGGCGATTGACTATCTCTTTGTCGGTGATGGGGTGGCCTTCTGTGGTGATGATCTCTTTGATTACGTCTTTGGCCGAGAGGGATGCCGAGAAGAAGTCGCTGAAAGGAATCACCCGCTTGTCGGGGAGCATGAGGTACTTGCTAGCGGTGGCGCGGCTCACGGTGCTTTCGTGAATACCGAGGTACTGGGCTACCTGCGCTCGCGTGAGAGGCTTGAGATAGCGCACGCCGTACCTGATGTATTGCTCTTGCAAGTCTATCAGGCAAGCGGTGATGCGGCGGATCGTCTCGCGACGCTGGTTGATGTTGGAGATGAACAGCTTGGAACGATTGACATAACGCCGAATGTGATCGCGCTCGCCGTCTGAGAGATCTCGGGTTGGCTGGTGCACATCCGTCGACAATCGCTGATATAGGGGATTAATACGCAGACTGAAACGATACCCCTCCACCACTTCCGGCTCAAGCATATCGTCGCGCAGGTGGATTATCACGTCCGGCATGACGAAGCGGGTAGGGGAGGGCGAGCGCCACGAGCGACCCCTGGGAGGCTCCTGCAAGGGTCGCGGCTCCATATATCGTTTTATAAAATCGCGCACCGCCACCACGCTGTCGTAACTGATGCCGAGGGCCTGCGCGATGATGGTGAACTTATGCTCACCCAGCTCCGTCAGATGCATCGCTATGATCTCTTCGACGTAGGGCGCAGGCTCGATCTCTCCTGTTTCCTTTATATCCTCAAGCTGGAGCAGCAGGCATTCTCGCAGGTCGCGCGCGCCTACCCCTACGGGACCCATGTGCTGCAACATACTGAGCGCCCATTCGAGTCTCTTCAGTGGCGCGTCAAGCTCGTGAGCGGCGCTTTCAAGCGTGCAGCCCAGGAAGCCTTGCTCATCCAGGTTGCCTACGAGATATTCGACCAAGCGGTAGTCTTCCTCAGGGAGCGATACCGCAAGGTCCGACAGCAACTGTTCAGTCATGCTGCTTTCTGTGGCTACCAGGGTAAGGGGGTCAAACTCTTCCTCGCCCAGCACGGTCGTGGCTGCTCTTGGGCGGAAATCCTCGGTGTCATATTCATCATCGCTGTTCGTGCCGTACTCATTGGTCTTTGGCAGCATATTTTCAAGGCCGCCGGGATAGACGGGCTGCATACACACCAGGCAATAACGGCCCGTTGTGCCCGCGCCGCAAGAGGTACAGGTGGTGCTTTCGAGGTTTTCGAGGGCGGGATTATCGTCAAGCTCGTTGAGAACTGCATGTTGCAGCTCCATAGAGGAAAGTGCCAGCAACTGGTTGACCATAATCAGGGTCGGGGAGACCCTCATGGTCTGCTCAGGGACCATTTGCATCTGCATGTTTTGGTCCAAAGAACACCCTCCTCACTGCGCCCGGTGTGAGTACAGCCTCTCAAGCGGCTCTACGTAGGCCCATTATACGCACGATGGCCTGTATATGCAAGCGCCGTTGGCATATTTCTTGCAAAAGTAGCTTCCTGAACGACGTGGGCGCGCGTCCGCACAGGAGGGACTCGGTAAATGATATGCAATGAGGCTGAATTGGCCCAGCGTGCGTCGCAGCATGACCCCGCCGCATTCGCGCAGCTTTATAATGCTTATGTCGAGAAGATCTATAAATATATTTATTACAAAGTAGGTAACGCTCCCGACGCGGAGGACCTGTGTGAGCAGGTGTTTCTTAAAGCGTGGGAGGCTATAGGCCGTTACACCTGGTGCGGCTACCCGTTCTCTTCGTGGCTGTACAAGCTGGCCCATAACATAGTGGTGGACCACTATCGCACGAAACGCGACGCCCTGCCCCTCAGCGATATACTCTCAACCTCGGATGAGCCAATCGTTGACCCCGAAGCCGCGCTCAACCTCACCCTCGATGCCGCCGAGCTTGCCGACGCTATCGCGCAACTCACCGGCGAGCAGCGCCAAGTAATAGCCCTCAAGTTCATAGAGGGTTATGACAACTCCGAGATCTCCTATATGCTCAACAAGAAAGAAGGCGCGATTCGAGCACTCCAGTACAGGGCACTCCGCAGCCTTCAGGGCATCCTCGAAGCCGAAGAAGCCAAGCGGCTTGAGTTCGGACTGGGGCTGGCTGACGCAAGGGCGTGACGAGTAAAATGTGACGCAGTAAGGGCAACTTTATAGCATAAAACAAACAGGATCGCCTTCTATAATTGAGGCGATCCTGTTTGTTTTGCGGAACCCAATTGCTATTGACGTATCACGGTTTCATCCGTCACGTTTCACGGGTAACCACATCAAACACAAGCGTGCAGAGAGGCACGTGGGACATGCGGCCCTGGTGGTTGATGGTGACGAAGTAGCCTTGCTCGCGGTCGCTGGGGGAATAGAACTCGTGGGTGCTTTCATCGAAGATGCTCTGGGCTATGGTTTTTACCTTGTTCGCCGTATCCTGAGTGGTGATATAGACGAACTTATCGCCGCCGAGATGGCCAATAAAATCGCCCACTTTGCCGGTCTTCTGGCTTGTTTCCAGGAGCGCCTGCCCGGCCACCTGGATCATCTCGTCGCCTTCGAGAAACGAATGAGCCTCATTGTACGACGTGAAGTTTGAGATGTCTGCATACATTATGGCCCAGGGCAGCGTGATGTCGGCCATCGTCTCCTTGATCTTATCTTCCACCGCCTGCGAACCGGGTAATCCACTCAGTTCGTCCACCGTATCGTGATAGAGGTGGTGTAGTTGGGCACGCACTCGCACACTCAGCTCATCCGGATCGAAAGGCTTCACGATATAGTCGTCCGCGCCGCGCTGGTAGCCCATTACTTTGTTAGGCACAGCGCTTCTTGCCGTGAGCATAATCACAGGTATATGGTTGAGGCGCGCATCACCCTGCATCAGGCGGCACACCTCGTAGCCGTCCATGCCGGGAAGCATCAGATCGAGTATTACGAGATCGGGAACGACATTATCGAACACCTTCAGCGCCTCTTCACCTGAGTACGCATGTACGGTGTCATATCCCTCGCTGCGGAGGTGCTCTTCAAGCAACTCCACAATGGTCGGCTCGTCATCAACTATCAGTATTTGGCTCATGTTTTTTCTGCGCTGTCTCGGCAGGATTTTATGCTAAACATCCGGTACTTCTCTATAATCCTAAGCAAGAGTTGGACCAGAACGGGCTGTAACCGGCAGTTCGCCAGTGTAGGGTTCTAACGGTAGCACACAGCATAAAAAGCCTACTGCCGGTTGGCAGCAGGCCTTAGCATCCTCAAGACCAGCTATTCCCCTAGGACGACAGCCCAAACTCTTGTAGCTTCTCGTAGAGTGCCGGGCGTTCCAGGCCAAGCAGCCGTGCGGCTTCGCTTCTGTCGCCCTTGGCAACCTGCATCGCTTCAGTCAAGGCCATCTTCTCGACCTGACCGAGTATCTCTGCCAACGGTGTGGCTTCTTTCACCATGCGGCCCACTTCTACCATCTGGCGATCGCTGCTGCTGGACAGAACGATGTGGTGGCTTGTAATTACGCCGCCCTGCGACATGACTACGGCGCGCTGCACCGTGTTCTCAAGCTCGCGCACGTTGCCGGGCCAGTCGTGCTCAACCAGCGCCTGCATCGCTTCCTCGGAGATGCGGGCGGGCGGCGAATTGAGACTGTAGCGGTGCTTGTCGAGGAAGTGCTCCACAAGCAGAGGTATATCCTCTTTGCGCTCGCGCAGAGGCGGCATATAGACGCGGATCACATCGAGTCTGTAGTAGAGGTCTTCGCGGAACCGTCCCGCCTCTACTTCGGCCATGAGGTTCTTGTTGGTAGCGATTATGATACGAGTATCTACCTTGATCGGTATCGAGCCGCCCACCCGCTCGAACTCACGCTCCTGAAGCACGCGCAGCAGTTTGCGCTGGGTGCTCAACGTCATCTCACCGATTTCGTCGAGGAAGATGGAGCCTTTGTGGGCCATCTCAAAGCGGCCTTTGCGCTGAGTGATAGCGTTGGTAAATGCACCTTTTTCGTGGCCGAACAGTTCGCTTTCGAGCAGCGTTTCTGGCAAGGCCGCGCAGTTCACCTTGATGAGTGGGCCGTGGCGGTAGGTGGAGTTGGAGTGTACCACGTGGGCCACAAGCTCTTTGCCTGTGCCTGTCTCGCCGGTGATGAGCACAGTGGCCTCGGTGGCCGCCGAGCGCCCGATTATCATGTAGATGTCGTGCATGGCGGGCGATGCGCCGATAATCCGCTCGGAAGGGTCGCGCGGCTCGATTTGCGAGCGGAGGGCGCGTACTTCTTCTTTTAGCTGGCGTCTTTCAAAATACAGGTCTATCGTATGGAGCACGTCGTCTAGCTCGAACGGTTTGGTGATGTAGCTATATGCGCCCAGGGATGAGGCCTGGATTGCTATATTGGGTGACCCATATGCGGTTATGAATATAACGGGCACTTCGCCCGTTTTTTCGCGTAGCTGTTTGAGCACCTCTATGCCCGTCATGTCAGGCATGCGCATATCTAGCAGAACAAGATCGTAGGTGCCGGATTTGAGACCGTCGAGCGCTTCCTGGCCGGTAGTGGCTTCTTCAACGCCATACCCGCCTTCTTCGAGCAGGGTTCTGAGCAGTTGTCTTATAGCGCTATCGTCATCGGCGACCAATATGCAGCGTCCCACACCCTTGGGCGCATCTCTTTCCGCGCTGTCGTTAGGTTGTGCGCTGTTCACAGGAGGCTCCACCTCACGCTCGATTTGGATCACATTAGATTTGCCTGCATCCGTGTCACTGGCGATCTTCCTGGCCATTCCGGCTCCTTTCGCGTGGGCAACATGCAGGTGTGTCGCACAAAAGTCCGTTACTGCATATACGTCAAACGTACTCACAATGAAAAAGCTACATTGTCCACCTGTATTATATAGCAGCGTCTATATCACGTCAACAGTTTTATAGAACTTAAGTTCTGTATGTTTACCTACCGTAACTACTGCCGCACGCCGCCTATTAAATAACGATGGATATATAAAATAGATAGCGCAGCACTTTTTATGCAAGACGCTCCCGCTCGGTTTTGTCGGTCCCAGGAGTTCCACCTCTCAATTGTCCGCCAGCTAGAGGAGTGT
>JBBSIK010000072.1:0-9713 GCA_038232115.1 Chloroflexia bacterium | reverse complement strand
GGTTCTCGTGGGCGAATAGATGGGTAGCTACGAGCAAGGAACGCAACGTCTCGCGACCCGCCGTAGCCGTGAAGGAAGCGTGTCCTCGTCTATTTCGATTATGTCATCTAAATCCACTTCAAGAACTTCGAATTCTTTGCCGTTGTTCCGGCCAGTCATGGTGTCAGATATACTTCGAGGCATCATTTGATGGGGTACGACATTTCACATGGAATCCCTCTTGTACTCTGCGTATTTTGAAACTCGTTTTTGTCTCCTTCAACATTTCGTTATCAAGACATTCATCCGCCAACGTCTTGCAGACCTTTTCTGCTTTCCGGCCTAGCAAATTGCCTATTGTGTAGCCGAGAGTGTAAACATCTAGTTGCAGCCAGTCTGGCTAAAGCAGCCTTCATTCAAATTGCCCTAGCCATGTCGATATAAGTTTCGCGAGCCTTCCCTCAAGTTTGCGCGTATATGCTTGAAGGTTAAAGCCATTGACTAAGCTCAAGAAACTCACAATAGAAGCAAAAAGCATGACAGCCAGAACAGTCAATCTAATCCAATCCACTGCACCTTGCGGCGGCGTGACGCCAGGAAAAAGCATTATCATACCGACCACAAGGAACAATATAGCAATTACTCTGACAAAGAAAATTGCTTTCTGTGCGTACTCTAGCGACTTTGAAGCTCGTCTAGTCTCACGAACCTTTGCTTGAGTTTGGAATTGCTCATTAGTCCTCATTTCTTCGTTCAAGCGCGTGAGTACCTCTGCCTGTTCATGAGCCTTTATCCTTGCGTGTATTTCAGCCATATTACCCTGTGTAATCGATTCTCCATCGCCTAGAGTTACTTCCATTAGAGCCGTTCTAGCGAAGGTGGAATAGCGGAGTAATCTATATTGTGCCTCTGCATCTCCGTTCTGATGCTCCAACTCCGTCAACTTAGATAAATAGGCACCCAAGACAGCGTCCGAGGGTCTAGTAGCAGCGTAGCTCATGGCAATTATGCGCTTTCTTGGGAGGTTTGGAGCGGACATTGGTTCTTTTAGCCAGAGCACAGTCGCTAAATCAATATCGCTAACGCATGGAGCAATACTATTAGGGCGCGTTTCAGGATAGAAAAACCGACGAGCAGCAAGAATGACTTTCATGTTGGTGGTGACAAGCACGGCTTTGCATGTTTCAAGTTTTGCGTATGACTCTCCCTTGCGCAGCCTCATGATTGTAGCAACTGCTGTAACATCATGTTCACGGGCCTTTACGCGCTTATATGTCAACCAACTGCTGAGGGCTTGCTCAAACCCAGGTTCATCAATTTGCCCGCTCCAGTATTCTTTCTCAATGAAACTACTATCTAAGACTTCAATACCTAACAGTAATAATTCTTCCTCAATTGTGTCTACCATTATATCAATGTCAGATCGTCCAATCCCTCGATCTTGAAAATCCAAAACAGTTTGCAGTAAAGAGCCATATAAATCACTGAGATCCTGTCTCTCAAGAACATCTCCGGCGGTGTACAAGTTACGTCTGATCTCTTCCACTGTTTGAGGAAGACATCGCATTTGACCTCTTGCTTCGCTTACGAGATTCAGCAGTTCAACAGCTGGATCGCGAAAAGCAAGCCCCTGATAGCCTAGAGCATACATTAGAAACTCAGTATCAAAGTAAACGGCCGTATGCTCAAACTCTTGACGTGTTGTGCTGGAATTGGGAAGGAATAGCACATTTGCAAGCATATGGCCTTGTAATATGGCCTCTGCGTAGGCAAAGGCTGGGTCGTCCGTCTCAGCCAGGTGCTGAATGAATATGCCTACTAGATACTTTCCACCGTGAGGAACTGCCGTGTCAACTGGAGGCATGACTGCGCTAGAGTTCGCACGATATCTCGAGAATATATGGACTGGATTCTCCTCAAAATAGGCGTGCAGACTTTTCTCTGCATCGTCTAAGGTCCATGTCTGGCCTCGTTCCCCCACGAAATCAATTAGTCTTGCTATTAGACTCTGATGCTGCTCCAATGTGTGATGCTGCACGTTGTGAAAATCGAGCTTATCTAGGGCATCATGGTTCGGCCGGAAAAGGAACCGGGTGGTGGGACCATCAGAGACAGTCGAGCGCATTTTTTCTTGATGTAAGTAACCCTGCTTCACAGCGCGTCTCATAATGGTCACAATCGCACCTTGTGGTATACGAAGACCGAATTCGTTTAGCATCTGCGCCTGCAAACGCGATTGTGAAAGCACATCATCGCCTGAACGTCGAACGCATTCCGCCAGGAACGGTACATAGGTATCGATATAATCCTTAGAAGGTGTGCGATCCATGTTTACCTTCAAAATAGCAAGGCTTAGGGTTACTGTGCTGTGCATTGAGAATCCTTATCGTAGCTCACGGCATTGTTTGCCAATTATCGTGTTCTTGTGCGCTTGTCCCGCGTTTAGCAACCGCAATCCTGATCAGCCTACTGCCATTGCCTTCCAACACTCCGCTCAAAATAGAGTATGATAGCAATCATGCCGCTTCTGTGCAGCCCCTTTCTCGCCAGCTATCCTCCCCGCGCAGCAGAGGGGCTGAGCTGAAGATAGGGCCTTCCCACTAAAATAAACTACCCTGCGCTGCCCCCGCACCTGCCTTACTCGCCTTCGCGCCCTTCCGTCCCGCTTTGCTGCCCTTATCGTGCAATCCTTGCCGGACCTCCTCGGCGTAGCGCTCGTGGTTCAGCGCCAGCAGCCGGTCGAGCACCTCGCGCCGTGCCACCTCGCTGATGGTGTAGCGCAGACCCTGTTTGGTGGTGTGGAAGCCGTGCCCCAGGTCGAGGTCGGTCCAGCCATAGGCAGCGGCTACCGCCTGGTCCATCGCCACATGCAACTCGCGCAGCCGGGCGATACCTTCGTCGGTTTCGGCGGGGTTGTGGAAGCGACTGTAGGTTTTCGTTAGCCCTTGTTGGTGGGACTGCATGACAGATTGCCGATACTGGTAGTACGTTTCCCCGTTGCTATCCATAACACTCGTGTATTCTGGAAATGGGAAGGTCTCGAAGCAATCTGAAGGTGTGTATCGAGTGCCTACTCCCAGTGTGGAACTGTATGTAGTAGTCCACTCCGTGTGAATTGAGCTTTGAAGCAAAGACAATAGAAAGCGAGACTCCGAAGCAAAAACCACTACTTGTTCAGAATAGACTATTCCTCTTGGTACGAGTGCAAATGCGTTAGCGCTACTCACTCTGGCTCGCACCAGCACCTGCTTCATCCCAGCGATGGTGGAGTATAGGGCAGGACGCTTTTCACCGTAGTGCCAATAACGTTGCGGTAACGGCTTGCGTAACACGTACTCACCTTTTGTGTCCACTCTTTGGCGCTCTGGCCGCACCTTCTCTTCGATAATACTCCAAGCCTCTGTATAAGTCATAGCTCGCTCAACGGGCCAATCATGGAAGTTAATAACCCAGCGGCTAGGCGATTGATCTGGACGGGAATTAAGATCCTCACCGTTTAGGTAAGGAAACAGCACTCCTTGATTGCGTATGTCTTTGGCAATTAGTGTATAGGCATCTTCCGGTTCCAGCACAAAGCCCATTCCCAAGACATAAGATCCGATGAACGACTTGTTTGCATTCGCTGCTAGCTGATGTGGCTTACCCTGCACGACACTTGGTAATGTCAGTAGTGCTGTAATCCCCATGGCTGAAGCATCATTGAGATTGTAGTCTGCGGCCCATGAACCGCCATACAGCCAAAGGTGGGCAACTTCCAAGCTAGCAGCGCCCGGCCAGGGTCGGCTAGGCACAGCGCGGTAGATCGCATAACCGCGCTCGATTAATTGGTCTAGGCCCACTTCACGTGTATCGCCTTGTGCAATAGTGTTAGTCGCCAGCAGGCCCATGTCGCCGCCCTGGCGCAACAAGCCCGCCGCACGCAGGAAGAAATAGGCGCTCAGGTCGGCGCTGCCCTTTTTTCCACCTGCTATCACATCGACCAGATAATCGCGGTAGGATACGCCGAGAGCCCCAGTGATGCGCTGCCCACCCTGGAACGGCGGGTTGCCCAGGATGGCGTCGAATCCAGGGCCGCGATCTTCGCTGGGCACAAGGATTGTTTCGCCAGTGAGGGGGAGCGCCAGCGACTTGCCGGTCGCGGCGGTGGCGCGGTGCTGGAATACTTCGGGGAACTCCAAATGCCAGTGGAAAGGGCGGTTAGTGCCCAGCAGGGCATCGGCTTCCTCGCGCAATAGCTTCCAGTCGGCGGCTGTCTCCGCCTCGGCCTCGGCTCCTTGCCCGTTCCGGCGCTGGTCGCGGCGGATGGCGAGCAGGGTGGAGAAGCGCGGCAGCCAGCCATCGCGCAGGCGCGCTCGCTCGCGTGGTTCGGGGGCCAGGGCGCTTGCCGCCAGCAGGTCTCCACCCAGGCGCAACAGGTCCAACTCCTCGTCGGCCTCTGCCAGCATACGGCCCTTGTCGTCGGCGTCGGCTTTGGTGCGGGTCGGCATCGCCTCGATAAGCTGGCGCCACTCGGTAGCATGACGCAGTGTGGCCTCTACCGGTCCGGTCCACCAACTTATCTGGTGGGCATCCGCCGGAAGCAGGCTCCATTGCAGCAGTTGATCCTTGCTCACCCCCAGTAGCGAGTCGCCTGCGCGCAGGGCGTGGTCGAGAAAGGTGAAGGGTCGGTCCTTTTGCAGGGTCACCAGCCACAGCGACAGTTTCGCCATCTCCACCGCCAGCGGGTTCTTGTCCACACCATAAAGGCAGCGGTCTGCTACAAGACGGCGGGCAAACGCGAGACGCTCCTCAGGGTCTCGCGGCAACGCCTGTTCCGCCAGGTCGCCCGTGGCAGGCAAGCCTTCGGGTGTCACCAGCAGGCGGTCGCCATAGTTGGCTTCGGCTCGCGCCCAGCTATCTACCAGCTTCTCGGACAGGTAGCGGCACGCCTGCACCAGGAAAGCGCCGCTACCCATCGCCATATCGCAGATCTTGAGGGCCAGTAACTCGGCGGGACTGCGCAGGGTTTCAGGGCTGGGCGGCGTGCCCTCGGCCATGCCGCCGTAGACTAGAGGGTCGAGCGCGTGTTGCACCATCGGCTCGGTCAGGCTGCGCGGGGTATAGTGGGTGCCGGTCTGCCTGCGGTCGGTGCCCGCAGTCACATAGACGCTGCCAGGCGTAATCACCACCGGGTAGCCGAAGCTGTCGCGGCGCACCAGCCCGGCGAAAGGACGCACCCGCGCCAGTAATTCATCGTCGTTATCACAGGCGGCGCGGAAGCGAGACAGATCCTGCAATTCGATCTGCGCGACAAGCGCCTTGCTCAAGGTCGGCTTTGAGCGCCCGGTCACTTCGGCCAGGAACTTCAGCAGGTCATCTCCGCCTTTCGCCTGGAGGCGCTCCAATTCGTGCAGGCTGACTTCCGGCTCTCGGTCCTTGCCTCCAATCAGCCCAAGTACAGGTTTATCGGCCCGCACAGCGGTATGGTCGAGCAGGCCTTCGTAGACGTGGCCTATCTGCTCGATGTCGAGGGCGCGGAAGGAGAGGCGGCGCGGCTCGGGCGGGCCACCCGGCACCTTCACTTGCAAAATCTGCAACGCTTCCAGCAGGTGCAGCACGGTGCGGTTATCTATAGGAAGGGGCAGCGCAGGCGTTGTCTCCCAACTGGTACCGGCGGCGCGCCCTTCCAGGAAGGGATAGGCGTCGGGGTCGAATAGCCTCCCACCGTAAGCAGGCATGTGCAGCCGGTCGTGAGAAGCTCCACCATACACCAGGCGGAAGGTGGCAAGCAGGCGGCTCCAACTATCCCGGCGGCGCTCCAACACCTCCTCCCCAAATTGGTCTGCTGTCTCGCGCAACTGGGCGCGCAGCGTCGATACCGCGTAGTTAGCATCATAGAGCGGGTCGCCCAGGAGCAACATCCCGCGTTCCTCGGCGGAGAAGAGAAAGACCAGGCGCATCATGACCGTCAGCGCCGCCTCATAAAGCCCACGCTCGTCCACCCCGGCCAACAGCATGCGGTCCGTATCCCTTATCTGCTGCTGCGAGCCTCCCCACCAATACCTCAACCGCCCGGCGCACCTGCAAGCCAAGCTGCTCGGTCACCTCCTGCTGGTTGGCGGCACTCTCAGTCAAAAGCGCTTCAAGTGTATCGCCCTCGGCCACAGCAAAGAAGCGGCCCGTGTTCAAGAGGCTGCGGAACGCCTGCAACGTCGCCGGTTCCTCACCCCATAGCGCGGCGTACCACGTCGCCTGCCCGCTCGTCTCGCCCCTTGGCGCATGCACAAGCACCCACGACTCGCCATTGGTGACGAGCCCCAGGCGCACGTCGGCCCCACGCAACAGGTCAATCATCCGCGAAACCGGCGATGCCTTCCAACGCGCACCCGGCAGTGGCTTCTCAGGATCTTGTCCCGACGCGAGTCGTTTCACTAGCAGGCGTGGCTTTCCCGTTGCAGGATCCATCAATGCTGCATCGGGTCTGAGCGTCTCGCCATGTTCCGGCATGCTCACCGCGACGCTGGCCGGCAGGGTCGGACCTTCGACAATCAATTCGGCGGGCCATTCAAGTATCGTGCGCAGCACATAATCAGCCCAGGCGCGATGAATAGCAAGGTCGGGCCTGAGGCCACCGGCGTTATCGAGCCATTCTTCATAAGCCAGGCGCAACTCGCGCGTTACCGTCGAGTCGAGCTTATCTAGTCCATCGGGGAAGGCACGTATCAGCACCGGCAGGCTCAGGAACGGGCCAGACACGTCGATCAGCGCCAGCCACTCGGCATGGTGACGGGCAATATGCATCAGTAACCCCCTACGGTGCGGGTCAGCTTTTGCGGGACGAGATAAGTCACGGCAACAGGGAAGAGACGCGGCTGCGGGTCGCGGAAGCGTTCGCGGATTGCAGCTTCCTCCTGCTCGATTTCCTCCGGTATCGCCGCAACCCTGGCTTCCAAGCTGCGCCGGTTGCGCTCCAACTGGTCTTTCTCCGTGTCGGTCCATAGCTGGAGCTGCACCGGCCCTGTAGTCTCGTGTAGTTCGGCCATGATGCTGTTGCGAAGCTCAGTCAAGATCGCTCGCAAGGCCCCGGCCTCCTGATCGGCACGCTCGGCTAGTTGCCTTTGGAGGCCGCCGGTGCGGTCTCGCATCCGCGCTTCGAGCGACGCCAATAGGGCTGCCTCAGTAGCCGGCCATAGGGCGGCAAGGCGCTCCTCCACCACTGTAGGTACCCTTCCCAACGCAGCCCCATGCTCCTCCGCCGCCAGTGCCCGCTGCACTTCACCGACGTTGAGGCGGCTAAAGCGCCCCTCGCGTAGGACACCGCCCGCCGTAATAATCTCCTCGTGCAATCGTTGGTTGTCGCCGCCCAATACCAGCAACCGGGCGTGCGCCAGCACCACCGGCACATCAAATTCGGCGTCCGGGATGATGCGCGCGGTGACACGGTTCAGCTTGCGCCCCTGCGCGGTTGACCAGATCTCGGCCCGCAATAGGCGTAACGACATCTGCACCAAACGATGGTTCAAGTGCACCAGCACTACATCGTCCCTTCCGGCGGCGAGTGCTTGGTCAAAGACGATGGGCCGAATAACTCCACTATGAGGATGAGCCAGCCCATCTGTAGACGTCGCCCAGGAGCCACGCAGATCAGGCATTATAAATACCGGCGACTCCTTACGCACACCCGTGCGGTCGGGCCAGATGCCTAGCAAACTGGTGGGGCGTAAAGGAGGCTGCCCAGCCAGTTCCAGGGCCACCTCTACAACGGACTGGACGTTCTCTGGCGAGAGGCGCAGTTCGCGCCGGCTCTCTTGCAATTGCAGATGCAACTTTTCTATCTGCTCGCGCAGTTGCCGTTCCAGGCGCAGCATCTTGCGTACAGGCTCCGCCTGCTGCTCGGCAGTAGCTGTGTTGAGCTGCGTGCGACGCCCCAGCATCGCCTCTTCCACCTGTTGGGCGATCACTGGCCCAACCTTACCTAGGTCTTCGCGAATGGCGTCCACCTTAAGTGCGGCCCGCATCAAAAACTCCAGGTCCGCCTCAAGCTCGTCGGGCGCGCTCTCCCATGCGCCGCGCTGCCTTCGGTAACCTTGCCCCACGAAGTGGTAGACCAGGACTTCCGGCGCTCGCTGACCGTGGCGGTCGATGCGGCCGTTGCGCTGCTCCATACGGTTAGGGTTCCAGGGAATCTCAAAGTGAATCAGATGCGAGCAGTGGTTTTGCAGGTCTATGCCCTCCGAAGCAGCGTCGGTGGCCAGCAGGATGCGCACGGGTGCCACAGCTGGGTCCGCTTGGAAGGCCGCCTTAATGCGCTCGCGATCCTCTCCGTCCATCCCGCCATAGAGTGTCATCAGCCGCCCCTCGCCTGCTAAACCGTGCATGGCGAGGATGCCCTGCAGCCACTTCTGCGTATCGCGATATTCGGTGAAGATAACAACACGCTGGTTGCTCCATTTGCCGTCCGGCTTGATATGACGCTCCAGCCAAGACAGGAGCGCAGCGGTTTTGCTATCGGGCCCTTTGCTTGCACGCTCGGCCCAGGCGCGCATCTGCCGCATCAGGCTCTGCTCCTCCTGGGTAGGCTCTCGGAACAAGCGCGTAGTAGCCTCTATGGCGTCCCCTGTGACCTCGTCAGCAGACAGGTCGTCGCCGAACTCTTCGTCTACTTGCTCGATCTGGCGACGCAGGATGCCCATTTGTGGGCGCGGCATGGATCCGGCTGAGCGGCGGCGAGCGTTTTGCAGCGACTCTTCGTGTCGCGCCAGCGTCCCGGCAAAAGCCGCCGGTGAGGAAAAGAGGCGCTTCTTGAGCAACTTAAGTACGAACTCGGTGGCGTAACGCTCCACGTCGTCGGTCGCACTTTCCTGGCGCAGGCGGCTGTATCGCTGCAACAGGCTATGCGCCTCACGCTCTTCGGGGGTATACGCGACTTCGAGCGCTTCCAACTTACGTTGCGGAAACCTTGGCGTACCGTCCCAGCGAGGCGGCAGTTCGGACTTGAGCCGCCGCACCATGATCGCTGCCAGTTGCTCACGGTCGGGATCTACGCCACGCGCAAAGCGCTGATTATCGAGCAGTTCCAACAGCGCAGTAAAGCTCTCCGGGTAGCCATTGTGTGGTGTAGCCGACAGGAACAGCCGATGTTCAAAATGCGGCACGATGTGGCGTATCGCCGCCGTGCGCAGCGAGTCGGTCGCGTACTGGCCACGCCCAGAAGGTGCCACATTATGTGCCTCGTCAACGATCAACAGGTCAAAGCGGCGCGGATAGCTCGGCTCGCCCTCGGCGGGGAGCGCTTCGCTCATCAGGCGCATCGGCCGCTCGCGCTTGAGAAAATCAATAGAGGTAATCAGGCGCGGGAAGTGCGTCCAGGGATTCGTATGCAGGCCCCGCGTACGGCGCAGATCTTTCAACATGGCCGTGTCTACGATGCGGAACTCCAGTCCAAATTTATCGCGCATTTGGTCGCGCCACTGGATCTGTAAGGACGATGGGCAGACCACCAGCACCGTGCGTACCCGGTGGCGTAGCATCAGCTCCTGAACTACAAGTCCAGCCTCGATCGTCTTGCCCAGACCAACATCATCGGCGATCAGCAAGTTGGCGCGAGGCATCTGGATGGCGCGGACTACGGGATCGAGTTGGTAATCTTCGATCTCAATGCCAGCCCGAAAAGGGGCGAGCAACGAGCGCACGTCCGCCGTAGAAGATGCGCCCCACCGCACGGCGTCGAGGAAAGCATCGAGCCTCCTCGGTTC
>JBBSIK010000071.1:0-9747 GCA_038232115.1 Chloroflexia bacterium | reverse complement strand
CCTGGTCACCGGCGACGCCATCGTACTCAAAGACGATCTTCGCCTCGACTCCTATCGGTTCGTGTGGCTGGCTGCGGAGGATGTTGAGGAGTGCAACGTTGCACTCCTCACCCCAGATTCTCCTTGACGAAGTCCGTGATGGCGTTGTAGCATCGGACCTTATTCTCGTATTTGATTACGTCGTGGCCTTCGTTTTCGAACACTATATATTCGACCTGCTTGCCCTCGGCCCGCAAGCTGTCAACCACATCGCGGGATTCGGCCTCGATCACGCGGGGGTCGTTCGCACCCTGGATGACGAGCATTGGGGCAGTTAGCTGGCCCATATACGTCTTGGGCGAGCGTTCCACCAGAAAATCGCGGTCTTTCACTGGGTGGCCGAGAGCCTCGTAGAAATACGGCTTCCAGGTCTCCGGTATGCGCTCCAGGAATGACGTAACCAGGTCATATGGCCCGAACATATCTACCGCTGCCTTCCATAGTTCGGGGTGCCGCATCGCCAGCGTGAGCGTCATATAGCCGCCATAGGAGCGGCCTATCACGCCTGCTCTTGACACATCAACCCCCTCGTCTTTTGGCAGCACTTCCGTCATGGCGTAGACGTGATCGAGGCGGTCGTCTCCGCCCCAGTCGCGGTCTACTTTCTTGGTGTAGCTCAGTCCGTAGCCGGTGCTGCCGCGCACGTTGGGCACGAACACAGCGAAGCCGTTCAGCGTGAGGAACTGGATCAAAGGCATCGAGAACCATGCGAAATTGGGCTGCTCCTGACCCTGTGGACCACCGTGGATGTAGTAGACCAATGGGCGCTTGCCCTCAAAGCCAAGCTCCGGCGATGGCCTATAGAGGCGTGCCGAGACGCGCAGGCCATCGAAGCTGGTGAACGATGCGTCCTCTCCGGGGGATAGCTGCGACTGCGGCGTGCCCAGAATGCGCTCGTTCGTGTGCCTCAGCACTTTGTCGCGTTTCGCGCCTTCTATCGAGTAAAGCTGAGTGGGTGACGTGGCCGTTGAGTAGACGAGCACGAATCGATCACTCTTCTTGTCGTAGTGGATGGACTTCATTACGCCGCCCGAAAGTTCACCGCGCCCGCAAATTACGCTATCTACCTGGAAGGTGCGCCCCTCCTCATCGAAGCTCCCCTCGTACACCCAGGTCGAGCCGTCAATATTGTACTTGAGAATATAGTGGTCGTCACGAGTATGGCGCAGGTCTTCCAGTTCGCCGACACCGGTATGCACAATGCCCTTTATCGCCACCGGTAGCACTTCGCAGGGTGTTGCCAGATCGAGATAGCCCAGACCGTAGGTATCCTCAAACAGCGACGTTGTGAGAAGCAAGCCCTTGTCCTCTTTCGTGAATTCGGCAGCCCCGAAGCCACTCAGCGGCACCTTCTCTCCCTCGCCGCGCTCCCCTATCGGTGTGCCATAGATGACCTTCGAGGATCTATCTCCTATCTGCATGAGGCGCAAAATGATGTCGCCCACTGTATAGCCCTCGGCCAGCACCAGCATCGTTTCGGCGTCGTTGATCGCGGCTGGGTATTCTCCCCACTTACTTTTGGCAATCTCCTCCACACCGCTATTTTGCAGGTTGCCTATGTACGTTCTGTTTATAGATTCTGAGAGCGACGCCGCGCTCATGTATAGCCTGGTGCTGCCTTCAGGGCCGTGCTGGTTGAAGACACGGGCATCTACCATATGGGGGAAGGCAGGCTCCGGGAAGCCGCCCTCTATCGGAATAAGCATAGGCCGGTAGATTTCGTCGCCGTCCTTGTCTATCGTGACCATGATATTGCCCAAACTGGGGTAGACCCAGAACGGTGTGCCGCCCGTTAGCTCAGGGTTCTGGAGGGCGATGTTGGGCGGCAGAAGGGGTTCGGGTACGCCCCCACCGTAGGGCATGGCATACAGGCTGAAGCGCCCGCTGATATTGCTGATAAAGTAGATGCGGTCGTCCCATAGCTGTGCGGACAGAAAGAGGCGGGCCGATAGTAACGACTCAATTCGCGGCATTTGTTGCTCCTTTGATCGAGGGTTGCGATTATCCTCCAGTATATGGACCGCAGCCCCACCGCACAACGGCCTCAAGATGTAGTTAGATGTGACTCATATCTACCACCCGGCCTATTCTGCCGAATGCCTGCATGCCAGGAAGAGCTTGGCCGAAGTTGAGACCCGGATTCTGTTGTTATGTTCCGTGATCCTGCTTCTCGATTAAAAGCATCTCGTGGCCCGGACTCTGCATGTAGTTTCCTTTGGGATGCCTGGGTTACAATAGTCGCACTACTATCCTGGGGCGCTCGTCGCAACGGAGGTCATATGGCCGAGATCTCGCGGGAAATCATCGATTCAATCGTTGGTGGGTACAACCCGGACCCGTTTGGGGTGCTGGGGCCGCATATTACTGTGCAGAATGGGCAGGAGGCCACGGCTGTGCGCGTATACCTGCCCTGGGTACAGGCCATCCAGGTGGTATGCGAGGGCGAGGTCTACGATATGCGGCGTCTACACCCTGCCGGCTTCTTCGAGGCCATTGTCCCACAGCAGGGCCATACCAGCTACACTCTGCTAGCCATTGACCTCATGGGCAACGTGGTGGACCTGCAAGACCCCTACTTCTTTGGTCCCCTCCTCAGCGACTTCGATCTTCACCTCATCCGGGAAGGCAGCCACTATCGCACTTATGAGAAGCTGGGCGCACACGTGCGGGAGGTAAAAGGCGTTCGTGGTGTGCATTTTGCGGTGTGGGCGCCCAACGCTCTGAGGGTGAGCGTGATTGGCGGCTTCAATAACTGGGATGCCACCGTCTACCCTATGCGCTTTCACGCGATGGCGGGCACCTGGGAGATATTTCTGCCGGGTTTAAGTGAGGGTGAATCTTACAAGTACAACATCCGGTCACGACATAACAACTACGTCGCTGATAAGTCGGATCCCTACGGCTTTTTCGCTGAACTCAGGCCGCAGTCAGCTTCGGTTATAGCCAACCTCGAAGGCTACGGTTGGAGCGATGGTGAGTGGCTGGAGACACGTACCAAGCGCAATTCACTCTCTGCCCCGCTCTCGATTTACGAACTGCACATGGGATCGTGGCGGCACAAATGGGAGGACGGCAAGGAGCGCCCGCTAACTTACCGCGAACTTGCCCATGAGTTAGTTGATTATGTGAAGGGCCTGGGTTTCACCCATATCGAGATGCTGCCGGTCTCGGAGCACCCCTACGACCCATCCTGGGGCTACCAGACAATAGGTTACTACGCCATTACCAGCCGCTACGGTACGCCAGAGGACTTTATGTACTTCGTGGACCACTGCCATCGCAACGGCATAGGCGTTTTCCTCGATTGGGTGCCAGCCCATTTCCCGAAGGACATCCAGGGCCTCAATTATTTCGATGGCACCCACCTGTACGAGCACGCCGACCCGCGCTTGGGCGAGCACCCCGACTGGGGGACGCACGTATTCAACTTCGGGCGCAACGAAGTACGCAACTTTCTCCTGTCGAACGCCCTCTTCTGGCTCGACAAGTATCACATAGACGGCCTGCGCGTGGACGCCGTCGCCTCGATGCTATATCTGGATTATTCGCGGGAGTCGGGCCAATGGCTGCCCAATCGTTATGGTGGGCGCGAAAACCTGGAGGCTATAGACTTCATCAAGCGATTCAATGAACTTGTGCATATGGAGCACCCCGACGTGCTGACCATGGCGGAGGAGTCGACCGCCTGGCCTATGGTCACGCGGCCCACGTTCCTGGGCGGTCTCGGCTTTGACTTGAAGTGGAACATGGGCTGGATGCACGACATGCTCGACTACATGGCCTTCGACCCTATTTACCGCCGCTTCCATCACAACCTCATCACCTTCTCGCTCATGTACGCTTTCAACGAGCACTTCCTCCTGCCCCTATCGCACGACGAGGTGGTGCATCTCAAGAAATCGCTCCTCAGCAAGATGCCTGGCGATGGCTGGCAGCAATTCGCCAATCTGCGCGCTCTGTTCGGCTATATGTTCGCGCACCCCGGCAAGAAACTACTTTTCATGGGTGGCGAGCTCGGCCAGCGTAGGGAATGGAGCGAAGGTCGCGGCCTCGACTGGAACGAACTTGAGCACGAATCGCACCGGGGCCTCCACGCATATGTGCGCGACCTGGCCCATCTTTATGCAAGTGAGCCTGCTCTCTCGCAGGTGGACAATAGATGGGAAGGCTTTCAGTGGCTGGCGGCCAACGACAGTGAGAACAGCGTTATAGCGTTTGTGCGCAAAGCCAAAGACCCCGATGACATGGTAGTAGTGGTGTGCAATTTTACGCCTTTAGCCCGTTATGACTACCGTGTGCCTGCCCCACGCAAAGGCTTCTACATGGAAATTATGAATAGTGATGCCGCCGCATACTGGGGTAGCAACATGGGCAATATGGGAGGTGTGGAAGCGCAGGAAGACCCCTGGGCCGAGAGTGGCTACTGCATTCGCCTGACGCTGCCGCCGATGGGCGTGCTGATGCTCAAGCCCGATCCTCTGCCGCTGGCTGAGGAAACTGCGACTTTGACACATCTCTAAAGCAGCTTTCTTGCCTCTTCCGCTCTCTTGACGTATCTGCTATAATAGTATGGATATAAACTATATTACGATTTAGAACGTATAGAACCGTATAGAATCGAAAGAGAAGTAATGCAGAACCCCGACCGCCGAATTTCGGATCTATTTGCCGCAAGCACCAGCATGGACTGTGGGTGTCTGCGGCTGGTCGCGCGCGTGTGCGATCAGCAGATTGGGCGGTCCGGCCTCGGAAGGAAGTATAACACCGTACAGCAATGACGCTACACGGTAACTAAGTAACTAAACGCATGAGGCTGGCCGCGTGGCCGGCTTTTTCATTTCAGTCGCATAAAAATGGAGTTTCTATGGCGCTCTTTACCAGCACAACACCAGCCGCGATAATCACCCAGCACACAGAAGATATAACAGCCCACATAGGCAATACACCACTCCTGCGCCTCGCCCGTATCGAGGAGACATATGGCCTTGCGCCAGGTGTGAAACTCTACGCGAAGGCCGAATACTTTAATCCCGGCGGCTCGGTGAAGGATCGCGCGGCCCTCTACATGATCCGGGATGGCGAGCGTAGAGGGTTGCTTACGCCTGGCAAGGTGATACTCGATGCGAGTTCGGGCAACACGGGTATTGCATATGCCATGATAGGGGCCGCACGGGGCTACAGGGTGGAAATCTGCCTGCCGGAAGCCGCCAACCCGGAGCGCAAACGCCTGCTCAAGCTATATGGCGCGACCATCATAGATACGCCTGCGGCAGACGGCAGCGATGGCGCTATACTCGAAGCGCGCCGCCGGTATGCCGCGCAGCCGGACTGCTACTTCTATCCCGACCAGTACAACAATCCAGCCAACTGGCAGGCCCATTACTACGGCACTGCCCCCGAAATCTGGCGGCAGACAGAGGGGCGCGTGACGCACTTTGTGGCCGTGGTGGGTACAAGCGGCACTTTTACCGGCACGGCAAGGCGTCTCAAGAGGTTCAATCCTGCTGTGGAGGTGGTTGAGGTGCAGCCAGACTCGGCGTTCCACGGTCTCGAAGGCATGAAGCACATGCCCACCGCCATCGTGCCGGGCATCTACGATCCCGGCCTGGCCGACCGCTGCATGACCGTCGAAACCGAGGCTGCTCAGGCGATGACCCGCGATCTCGCCCGGACGGAAGGTGTGCTGGCCGGTCCTTCCGGTGGCGCGGGCGTACTGGCTGCCGTGCGCGTGGCCCAGAATCTGCCGTCTGGTGTGATAGTCACTATATTACCGGACGGAGGCGGTCGCTATTTGCAGGATAAGTTTTGGGAGGGTGAGTCTGAAACGTAACTCGTAAAATGGCGATGTAGTTCGCTAAACATACTGCTCCCCCTGGAGGATTACATCTAACGAGCCGCCTTACGTTTTACGCTTTACGAGTTACGTTTCACAAACCATGACACTACACATCACACAATCAGCCTACGCTCAAATAGTGCAGCACGGCGAGGGAGGATTCCCCAACGAGATATGTGGCCTGCTTCTCGGTTCTGAGGAAGGCGGCAGGCGCATTATCGAGAGCCTTGTGCCGGTAGAGAACTCGTTTGAGAATGAGGAGCAGTACCACCGATTTCTAATCACGCCCGCCGACATGTTCCGGGCCGAGCGTGCGGCTCGCCAGCAAAACAGGGGCGTGCTTGGAGTGTACCATACTCACCCCGACTCGCCTGCACAGCCGTCTGAGTACGACCGCGATCATGCGGCCTGGACGGCCTGGAGCTATATCATTGTGTCGGTCATGCAAGGCAAGGCCGCCGATATGCGAGCCTGGAAGCTGCGAGACGACCGTAGCGGATTTGATGAGGAGATACTGAAACGTGAAGCGACTTGCTAAGTAGAGTCCGGTGGATGGCAGCATGCATATCTTGCGAGCCGCATCACATTTCCACGTTTTAGATATGTTTCAACAGTTAGAGAGGATGAACAATTGCCCACAATAGCAATACCAACCGCCCTGCGCCAGTACGCCGGGCAACAGAGCGAAGTAACTCTACCCGGCGATACGGTGGACGCCGTGTTGAACGCGCTTACCGAGCGTTATCCCGATCTGCGTAAGCAGATTTACAGTGACAGCGGTAAATTGCGTAACTTTGTCAATATCTACCTCAATGATGATGATGTGCGCTTCCTGCAAAAAGGCTCTACTGCGGTCTCCGAGGGCGACACCATATCTATTATACCGGCCATCGCTGGCGGCGCGTCGGGCGTGGCACCGGTCGAATCGCCTCCGCCTGTGGCAAGGGGAGGGCCTGACGAGGAGCTTTCGCACGAAGAGATCCGCCGCTATAGTCGCCACCTGATCGTGCCAGAGGTGGGTCTTGAGGGTCAAAAGAAGCTCAAGAGCAGCAGCGTGCTCCTGATAGGTGCGGGTGGACTCGGTTCGCCGTTGGCCCTGTATCTCGCTGCGGCGGGCGTGGGCCGCATCGGCATAGTTGATTTTGACGTGGTAGACGAGAGCAACCTGCAACGGCAGGTGATACATAGCACCTCATCGGTGGGCATATCCAAGCTGGAGAGTGCCCGGCAGCGCATCCTCGAAATCAACCCTCACGTGCAGGTGGACGGCTACGAGTTCCCCCTCACCTCCGAGAACGCCCTGGATGTGCTACGCCCGTATGATGTGGTTGTGGACGGCACCGACAACTTCCCGACGCGCTATCTCGTCAACGACGCCTGCGTGCTGCTGGGTAAGCCGAATGTGTACGGTTCTATCTTCCGGTTCGAGGGTCAGGCTTCTGTGTTCTGGGCGGAGTATGGACCTTGCTATCGCTGCCTCTACCCGGAGCCGCCGCCTCCTGGCCTGGTGCCGAGTTGCGCGGAGGGTGGCGTCCTCGGTATATTACCAGGTACGATAGGCACCATCCAGGCTACGGAGACGATCAAGCTGCTGCTGGGTATAGGCGAGCCGTTGGTGGGCCGCTTGATGCTATATAACGCCCTCGATATGCGCTTCCGCGAGATGAAATTACGCAAGGACCCGGAGTGCCCTATCTGCGGCGACCACCCCACTATCACAGAGTTGATAGACTACCAGCAGTTTTGTGGCATCAACCCACAGGTAGAGCGCGGCGAGACCGACTGGGACATCTCACCCCGTGACCTCAAGGCACGCCTCGACGCCGGTGACAACCTGTTTCTCCTGGACGTGCGCGAGCCAAACGAGTGGAACATCGTGCATCTCGAGGGTGCGAAGCTGATCCCGGTAAACACGGTGACGCAGCATGCCAACGAACTTAGCACCGCCGATGAGATCGTGCTCTACTGCAAAGGCGGCGTGCGTAGTGCCCGTGCTCTGAACGAACTGCGGCAATTAGGCTTCCGCAAGTTGCTTAATCTCAGGGGCGGGATTACAGCCTGGGCCGAGGAAGTAGACCCATCGCTCCCGCGGTACTAACGAGTTACATGGAGGGCCGCCGAGACGCGAAGAACGCCAAGAACGCCTGGTGCGTAGAGCAATTGTCAGTAGTGGGGAGCGCAGGTGCAACAGTGTCTATCCTTTATTGAAGTCTCTCGCCCTTTACGCTCTTGGCGTCCTTGGCGTCTGGATGGTTCTCCGAGAACCAACACGTGAAGCGTATAGCGTATTGCGTAACCTATCTTAATCTTTGCGCGTTCTTTGCGCCTTTGCGTATGTGCGTTTCCGTCTCTTTACGTAATACGCAATACGCAATACGCTATACGCACTACGTTTCACACCCTGGGCAGCGTCAGGATAATCCGGGTGTATTTGCCTGCCACGCTTTCGGCTGAGAGGGAGCCACCAACGACGGCCATCATTGTGCTGTGGAGCGCCAATCCCTGTCCGCTACCCCCGTTGTTCTGCGCCGGTCCACCTGCCGGCATGCCTACACCGTCGTCCATGATCTTTATCTCCAGGCCATTAGCTGCGGTCGCTTCTATATCGAGGTGCAGTGGGCGGGATGGATCGCCGTTTCTTCCGTAGCGCGCCGCGTTGCGAATAGCCTCTCTCGCCGCGTAGAAGAGCACCTCTGCGGCAAGCGGCGAAACCTCTCCGGCCTGCCGTTCGGCATCGGGTTGCACGCGCCAGATAACGCCGTTGAACGCGCTGCCGAACTCCTCGTCCACAGCTTTATGGAGCGCGCCGAGCAGCCCCAGCCGGGCTACCTGAGGAGCCGCCCCTGAGGGCATGTCTCGCAGCAGGTCGGAGATACGCCGGTGCGCATCTGACAGCAAGCCAAGCGTATTCTCTCCGGCTCCGTGGCCGTCTTGTGACGCCTCACTGTAGGACGACATACTGTCCGCTGGCTTTGCGGCTGTTCCGGGGCTGCTCAGTGCGATCATAGCCGTGTGGAGCAACGGCAGGACATCGTCGTGCAGCACTCTACGGGCCTGGCGGTCCAGCACCAGGCTTTCGGCAAGGCGGCGGCGCTGGAGCGACATCAGGCGGCGGGCCATTTCGGCGCTGGCCCGCGTATCAACCATGCGCTCACCCGAGGTCCGCGCTATCTCTATCTCCTCCTGTGTGTACAGCCCGCCATCGCGCTTGCCACCCAACAGCATCACACCAATCAGACCGCGCTCGCTCCAGAGTGGCACCGCCCATTCGCTCCCTCGAAAGCGCGCAGGGTCGAGGGGCACGCACATGGTTTGCGGTGAGGTGAACTGCGGGATTAGTTCAGCCAGCGAGAGTGGCGAGGCCTCGGCGTGGGGCGGTTCGGGGTAGGTGAGTGGTGGGCCTGCCAGGGGCGACATCGGTCCCAGTGCCGTCAAGTATCCCACTCTCGCGCCCAGCACTTCTCCACACAGCACGCGGAAGGGCCGTGCTATATCTATATCCTGCGGCTCGGTAGCAGAACTACCAAGCAGGTCTTCGTACATACTCCCACTCACCACAAAGGGCCTGAGCAGATCCATATATCGCTCGCGCTCAGCGTATGAGCGCCAGCCGAACAGCGCATAGAAGAGCACCATGAGCATCGTAGCGACGAGAAGGCCGTAGATAGGGTGGATCGCGAGCGTGAGGCTGTAGCCCACAAGCAAGCTGTACCCCCCTGCCAGCACAAGCGCGCTCCGCCATTGCCGCAGCAGCCCTTTGCGCGGCAGCGTCTTGCCGGTGAATATTTCATAGGCTACGATAGCCTGCCCAAGCAGCACGTTAGCCACCGCGATCAGCAGCGAAATCGCCAGGTCGAACAGCGACACTGTAT